>CANFIL010000046.1 GCA_947447095.1 Actinomycetota bacterium
CTGGACACTAAAGTTGCGGTGCTGGGGAACGTTGGAGCGCGGAATGACTCGGCAGTTATCACTGGCTTTCCCGGGGGTGGCAAACTTCAAATTATCCCTGCCCGTGTAAGTGGCGTGGTGGAATCTTCTGGTACCGATATTTATGGATCTGGAAAACACATTCGAAAAATTTACACATTGCGCGCAAACATCATTCAAGGTGATTCGGGAGCGCCACTGATATCGACAGAAGGAACCGTCATAGGCATGGTGTTTGCTACATCAGCAACTGACAACATGACAGGCTATGCGTTAACTCCTTCGGAATACGCGGATGCGTTGAAAACTCAGTCCACCACCGCGGTATCAACAGGAAATTGTTCTATTAAGTAGAACCACTCCAAGTGAAATATGTCCTAAATGCTTGACCGATCACTTGTTTACTAGAACGATCATTATGTAGGTATCCACATGAGAGAAAAGATTCCAGTGAGCAACGAAGCCTTAGAAAATTTATCCCATGAAGATCGTGTCTTTGAACCTTCCGCCACATTCGCGGCACATGCAAATGCACAACCAGGTATCTATGCGCAGGCAGAAGCTGACCGTTTGGCATTTTGGGATGAACAAGCATCCACATTGCAATGGGATGAACAATGGACCAAGACATTGGATTGGTCTCAGGCACCGGTAGCCGAATGGTTTGTCGACGGAAAAATTAACGTTGCGGTGAACTGTATCGATCGCCATGTTGCTGCTGGAAACGGAGAACGAATCGCGTTTCATTTTGAAGGTGAGCCAGGTGACACTCGAACAATTACTTATTCTCAAATGCAGGATGAGGTCTCACAAGCGGCAAACGCATTAATTGAATTGGGCGTGGGAGCCGGCGATCGTGTCGCTATCTATTTGCCGATGATCCCCGAAGCAGTAATTTCTATGTTGGCGTGCGCGCGCATTGGCGCTGTTCATTCAGTCGTATTCGGTGGCTTTTCAGCTGAGGCATTACGAAGTCGAATTGAAGACGCAAGCGCGATGTTGGTGATTACTGCTGATGGTGGATTCCGCCGCGGAGCAGCTTTTGCCCTCAAGCCGGCTGTCGATGAAGCGGTTGATGCTTCGCCAACTATTCAGAAAGTGCTTGTCGTCAAACGCACTGCGCAAGAAGTTGAGTGGAATGCCGAGCGTGACGTGTGGTGGCACGATGTTGTTGGCCGTCAATCAACACATCACCAAGCTCAAGGTTTCGATAGTGAGCACCCACTATTTATTCTTTACACCTCTGGAACTACTGGTAAGCCAAAGGGAATTCTGCACACTACTGGCGGATATCTCACACAGGTTTCGTATACTCATCGCGTAGTGTTCGACATCAAACCTGAGTCTGATGTGTATTGGTGTACCGCTGACGTCGGTTGGATTACGGGACATTCGTATATCGCTTATGGACCTACGAGTAATGGCGCGACGCAGGTGATGTACGAAGGTACTCCCGACACTCCGCACAAGGGACGATTCTGGGAGATCGTTGCAAAGTACGGTGTGACAATTCTGTACACAGCGCCAACGGCAATTCGCACATTCATGAAATGGGGAGATGAGTTTCCAAAGGCACACGACCTCTCGAGCTTGCGCTTGCTAGGAAGCGTCGGTGAACCCATCAACCCAGAGGCATGGATGTGGTACCGCGAAGTCATTGGCTCAAACGTATGTCCGATTGTTGATACTTGGTGGCAGACCGAAACTGGCGGAATCATGATCAGTCCATTGCCGGGTGTAACTGGTTGTAAGCCAGGCTCTGCAATGCGACCGCTGCCAGGCATTGGCGCTGAAATTTTTGATGATCATGGAGTCGCCGTGGGAAATGGCGGCGGCGGTTACTTGGTGTTGACCCAACCATGGCCATCCATGTTGCGTGGCATTTGGGGTGACATGGAACGTTACAAGGAAACCTATTGGTCACGTTTTAATGGCTACTACTTTGCTGGTGACGGAGCAAAGTGGGATGAAGACGGTGCAATTTGGCTACTAGGTCGAGTTGATGACGTAATGAACGTTTCTGGGCATCGCATTTCAACCACCGAAGTCGAATCTGCTCTCGTGTCGAATCACATGGTTGCCGAGGCCGCGGTTGTTGGCGCTGCCGATGAAATGACCGGGCAGGGGATTGTCGCTTTTGTGATTCTACGAGCTCACGAGCAAGACGGTCCTGATGTTGCCAAGATGTTGCGCGAACACGTGGCTAAAGAAATTGGGGCAATTGCGAAACCACGCCAAATTCTCATCGTGGCTGAGCTACCAAAAACTCGATCTGGAAAAATCATGCGCCGTTTACTCCGTGACATTGCCGAGAATCGCACTCTTGGTGACGTCACAACGTTGGCAGACCCCACCGTCATGAACATGATTAGTTCAGGTTTATCCGCTGGAGCCAGCGAAGACTAAAGAATTCGAATCGATGCGTTAGATTCAACGTGTGGCTACTGTTGTGAAACGCGATGACATTCCAACGTCTCGTCGTGCGCGTATTGCGGAACGACTACGTGATGAAACGGCTGGCGGCATACTGCTCATCATTGCGGCGGTTACCGCAATCGTTTGGGCAAACTCACCGTGGGCTGTTTCGTATCAGAGTCTCATCTCAACACAATTTGGATTTACTCATTTCAGTCTTCCACTCAATTTATGGGCTTCAGATTTTCTACTAGCTGTATTTTTCTTTGTGGTTGGCATCGAACTTAAACACGAATTTGTTGCAGGAAGTTTGTCATCGGTGCGTCGGGCGATCGTACCTTTCACGGCAGCTTTTGGCGGAATGCTTTTTGCTGCTGCTGTGTTTCTTATTTTTAATCACGGAACTGATGTTGCTACTGCTTGGGGAATTCCAATTTCGACCGACATTGCATTCGCTTTAGCTATTTTGGCTATCGCAGGAAAGGCAATGCCAGGACCATTACGAGCATTTCTTCTCACCCTTGCAGTTGTAAACGACCTGGGTGCAATTCTTGTTATCGCAATTTTTTACGGTCATGGATTCGAAATGAAGTCATTCATCCTGGCAGCGATGTTGATTGTTGTTTTTGCACTCCTTCAACGATCAGGTTTTCGATCGGTTGCGCTGTATCTTCCGATCGCGTTGGCTTGCTGGTACTTCACTTATGAAAGTGGAATTCACGCAACTGTTGCCGGCGTTGCTTTAGGTCTATCGATGCGAGTTACCCAGCGGGATGACGAAAACCATTCGCCTGGAGATCACGTAGAACATGCACTGCGACCAATTTCCGCAGGATTATGTGTTCCGCTCTTTGCATTGATGTCAGCTGGCGTTGCTCTCGAAGGTGTACACGTCACGGACATGATCACAAATCCACTGACGCTCGGGGTCTTGTTTGGCTTAGTCCTCGGTCAACCAGTTGGTGTGGTCGTTGGGACTTTCTTAGGTACTCGATTCACTGAACGACAGTTGCCTCATGGATTGACGTGGGCCGATGTCATCGTGGTCGGCACACTGGCAAGTATTGGATTTACGGTCGCGTTGCTAGTTAGCGAAGTGAGTTTCGCAGAAGACCATGCAACTCTCACGGTGGCCAAATTTGCTTTGGTTTTGACCAGCTTTGTGGCTATCGGCTCCGCCGTTACTGCCATGAAAATCAGGGGTCGTTCACTGAGGTAGTTTTGACTACTGCCGTGCCCCGCTAGGCTTGAACTATCAGGAGGCGGTTATGGAAGAAGAATCCAACCAAAAATTCTCATCAATGATTGATTCATTGTCAGAAGATGTGAGTGCTCTTGTTCGCGAACATGTTGAACTGGCCAAATCTGAAATCATCGAAAACACTAAGCGCGTCGGAAATTCGTTATGGGCTTTTCTTTTTGCTGGTCTTTTTGTCAGCATGGCTACTGTTTTCACGTTGTTCGCTTTGGCTTATGGAATTAGCACACGAGGCGTTCCGGTCTGGGTTGGCTTCTTAATTGTTTCCGGGATCATGCTGGTTCTAGGAATCTGCTTCTTTGTTTTTGCTAAGACGCAACTACGCAAAATTGGTCGCAAGAATCGCACTGGTGAATCGTTGAAGTCCACTGTTGAAGCTTTCGCTGATCTCGCCGGTAAGACAATCGAACTGTAATTGTGTCTAACAACGACGTCATTCTCACTGAAGGTCCCTGGGAACACCGGACCGTCTATGCACATGGGGCTCGATTCCACGTAGCAATCCAAGGTGAAGGCCCATTGGTTTTATTCCTTCATGGCTTTCCAACGTTTTGGTGGTTGTGGCGCAAATTCCTCGGTCCGGTAAGTGATCTGGGATTCACAGCCGCTGCCATGGATATGCGCGGTTATGGCGCGACTGATCATCCACCGCGCGGCTACGACCCACGGACTTTAGCTGCTGACGTGTCGGGCGTAGTGCGTGCATTGGGTTTTGAATCGGCAATCGTTGTAGGTCATGGAGTTGGTGGACTGATTGCATGGACTGCAGCAACATTGCAGTCGCACGCCGTGTCGGGAATCGTATCGATCGCAGCGGCGCACCCCAATGCGTTGCGAGCTGCAATGCTTTCAAATTCCACACAAACTCGAGCTTTAAGTTACGCGTTGAATTATCAACGACCATGGCTAGCAGAACGAAGCCTTCAAAAGAATCACGCGCAAGAAATTGCAGACCTTTTAAACGGTTGGCTTGCCCCAGAAAAATTGCCAGAAGAAGTGACACAAAAATATCGAGACGCGTTTATGTTCGGAAACACCTCACACTGTGCAATTGAATTTCATCGTTGGGCGATGCGTTCAATTCCGCGTCCGGACGGTAGACGTTTCGCTGTCGACATGCAAGGTGGTGTCTCCGTCCCGGTATTACAAATACATGGAAAACACGACACAAGTATTTTGATTGAGACCGCTATGGATTCGGCACGTTGGATTAATGGTGCTTGGAGCCCAGTAACTCTTGATGCAGGACATTTGCTACCTGAGCAGTGCCCGGATGAAGTCATCAACGCACTCACAGACTGGCTCGCAACGAATTACATGGATAAGTAATTCTTCAATGACTGATTACTTACAAGAATTAGCGCAGGTACCTGCAATTGCAGAAATGTGTGGCGCTGCTCTGAAAACTATCGATGAAGTTCAGTGGAACCGCGAATTGCGCAAGCAAGCCGATTCTTTTACAACGTACATCCGACGCATGTCAGGCTACGCAACCGCTGCACTTGATGGTGCCGTTATGGCCGATGATCCGATGCGCGAGCCAGATTCCTCTGCGATGGGCGATGTAGCTAATCAGGGACTTGGAATTACTGCAGCAGCTGATCTCGAAGCAACGACGTTTATGCATTCACCTATGCAAGTGTGGGCAAGATTGCACTCCATCATCGATCAGTCGCAGGAACGTGGCCGCCCACGTACCGGCGACATTGCCCAGGACCCTTTGCACTTAGGGGCGGCTGTACCGGCGGAAATCATGCATGAACGTTTGACCCAACTCGCAACCATCATCACGACAACGCAAGCACCAGCTGTTTTGGTTAGCGCTATCGCACATGCAGAAATCGCAACTTTACGCCCATTCACGCAAGGGTCGTATTTGATAGCGCGATCATCTGTGCGCATGATTTTGGCTGGCAAACACGTGGACGAAAAAGTTTTGTGTTCGCCAGAATTTGGAATGTACAGTCTGGGACGCTCTGCGTATGTCAACGCGCTTCGGGCTTATTCCACGGGCACGGTTGAAGGAATCTGCGAACTTATCAAGTGGCATGTGAGTGCGTTAGACGCGGGAATTGCAGGAACGCTTGTGGCCCTCGAAGGTCGCCAGGGCTAAACGAAGATTTGATTTTGCCCACAGGGCTAAGTCGTCCACACAACACTTTCTTCACCTTTTCTCATTCGCACCTTTCATCGACTCTTGTTCGCAGGAGGTTTCGATGACAAACGCACTACTCGTAAGTACTGATCCATACGTCATTTCAGAAATGCAGCAAATTGCCGGAGTTACCGGTGCGCGCCTTGAAGTGACCGACAAACCATCGGCAGGACAGGTACTTGAAGCAACGCACATTTTTGTGGATGCTGAATCCGTTCATCATTTTTCGGCAAAGGCACCGTTATGGGTAGTCGTCTCAGGCCCAGCGGGTCCGCAAGCCTGGAAATGTGCCACACAACTGAGAGCTGAACACATCGTCTCGCTACCCGAGGATCGCGCCACAATTACGCAAGCGCTTGCTGTCGCCAAACCTCGTCGCGCAAAAATGACCGCCGTCATCGGTTTAGTGCCGGGAATTGGAACAAGCACAGCTGCATGTCATGTCGCCGGGATGCTTTCGCGTGACCACGATGACGTTGTCCTTATTGATACAGATGTGCAGCACGGTGGTCTGGAGATTGTTCTAGGGCGCGAGGAAAATCCAGGCACTGATTGGACCGCAGCGATTGAACTAATGCGCAACTCGCAGGGCTCGATTGGCGAACACTTACCTCGATGGAATGATCTGGCGTATTTAGCCTCTCCAACTTCTGCAAAACAGAATTTTGAATCACCGCATTATGAATTAATTCAGACTCTTGTTCATGAGTTTCAGCACATCGTCGTTGATATTGCGGCACCATCGGACATGGATGAGCTAATAGAAGATTGCGACAATGTTTGCTTCATCGTGCCAAATACTTTGCGAGCGATCGCTATTGCAAAGGGATACCTTGCGACTAGGGTGCCAAGCGAGGGAAACGTTGGACTCGTCGTGCGAGATATTCCGGGAAGTGCGTTGGCACCTTTGATGGTTGCCCAAACCCTCGATCTTGAATTGTGGGGATCATTACCAACTGACTCGCGAGTAGTGGAACTGATTGAGCAAGGACTGGGGCCAATTCCTATCAGGTCCGGTTCTTTCAATCGCAGCATAAGTCAGATCGTGCAACGGATGTCACTCCAAGAATCACAGTTACGTGCAGCCTAATTTCGTTGACGATATCCGTTCGAGAATCGAACTTCGAGAAGGTTCTAGTTCTGCACAGGACATCGTTTCTATTGCACGCGAAGTAGTGCCATGGATATCAGATGTTGAATTAGTTGATCTTGTCGCTCAGTTATCAAATGAGGATTTCGGACTTGGACCACTTAATGAACTCATTCGAATTCCTCATGTTACGGATGTTGTCGTGAATGGCCACAAAGATGTGTGGATTGATCGCGGTAATGGTTTAGAGCGCGTGGCTTCTCCGTGGGCAAATGAAGAACAAGTACGTAGATTTGCCATGCAACTTGCCGTCGTTAATGCTCGACGACTAGATGAACTCAACCCCTATGTAGATGTTCAGCTATCCTCCGGAATTCGTTGCCACATCATCGCTCCGCCATTGTCCACATCTGGCACACAGATTTCTTTACGGATCCCTCACGGCTCACGACCATTGCTTGATGACCTTTTGAAGAATCAGCATTCGCAAATACGTGATCTTGTGAAGTGGATTATTGAATCTAAGAAATCCGTAATGATTTGTGGTGGAACTGGAACCGGCAAGACCACACTGCTGGCGGCAATGTTGCGTGAGACGGCGCCAAGCGAGCGCATTGTTGTTATTGAGGATTCATCAGAGCTTGCTGTGGAACATCCTCACATCGTTATGTTGCAAAGTCGTCCCGCGAATGCTGAAGGAGTTGGGGATGTCCCACTGCGAACATTGGTTCGGCAAGCACTTCGTATGAGGCCAGACAAAATTGTGGTCGGCGAAATTCGTGGCTCAGAGGTTTTGGAATTCTTTGCAGCACTTAATACTGGCCATCGCGGGTGCGCAGCTACTATTCATGCAAACAGTGCAGCAGATGTCATTACCCGGATTCAGCTTCTGGGAATTCTCAATGGCCTAAGCGACGAAGCCACACATTTGCAGCTTGCTAGTGCCATTGATGTTGTCATTGAACTCCGGCGCAATGGTCCAGATCGAATTATTTCCGAGATCGGAACGCTGACTTTCGATGAAGGCAGATGTCACTATGTGCCGCTACTTAGTGTTGCGGAGGGCATACAAATTCATCCTGCATTCGAGCAAATCACAGGCACGAAAGTTCTTGCGCGATGTGGGTAGTAACAGCGATTGTGTTCAGCGCGCTTGCTGCATTCTTGCGAGTACCTATGGATCGGCCTGGCAACGCTCGAATAATCCCTCGACGTACCAGAGAAACAAAACTCTCACATGACGAATTACTTCAGTTCGCTCTAGCTTTTCGACTTGAACTGGAATCCGGTGTCCTGTGCGAGGTTGCCTTACAACAGGCGCTGGAAACTCTTCCCGTGTCTGCGTTATCGCATACTAGACAGGCCATACGTTCACACAGTGATGTTGTCGCAGCCATGCATCGCGATGCTCAATCCATGCCATTATTACGTGATCTGAGTCTGGCTATTGCACTTTCCCAAAAGCAGGGTTCTCAGTTAGGTCACTCGTTGGCGATTATGACCCAATCGATTCAGGAACGTATTCAGGCACAACAATTATTGAACAGCGAACTGGCAAGTGTGCGCGCCACAATTGCTGTCTTGGCAATGCTTCCAATCCTTGGGATTGGGTTTGCCACAGTATTAGGCGCGCGTCCCATTCCTTGGATGCTTCATTCCACTTTGGGTACCTCATGCGTCCTAGTTGCCATCTGCTGTGAAGTTGCAGGCGTGCTATGGACTCGAGTTCTCATAAAGCACGCGATGAAGGAGGCAATGTGATCGTTCTGTGTTCGTTAGCCGCTGCACTTTGCGTGTTCTTAACATTTCAACTTTCACTCAGAAGTCGACTTCACAATTGTGATCTTCACACTAAGAATTCTCGGCACGCAACGCAACGCAAAGTCACAAATGTTCGTGGAGTCAGACCAGATGTTGTGCCAATGAGCGCAATGCAAGCAAGTACATCCCTAGATCAATTGCGAATGTGTTTGGCAGCAGGTCTCACCATTCCACTTGCGGTAAGAGAAGTTGCACAGCTTAAAGATGCACATCCACACATCCTTTGGCTAGATCAAGAATTTGCTAGGAATCCAACCGGCGCTCTCGCAAGTATGCGAGAGCGAGACGTGCTATTTAGCGGAGCCGCCCACTTGCTAGAAAGAAGTTTTGTAACAGGGGCACCTTTGAATTCTGCACTGGGGACCTTGAGTGATCAATTGCGCAATTCAGTAACGCAGGCAGTTACTCGAAAAGTCCGCGCTGTTGGAGTCAAGGCCGTCATGCCATTAGGTCTGTGCTTCCTGCCGGCTTTTGTACTTCTCACAGTGGTGCCAATTGCTGTTGGCCTATTCCAGCAAATAAACGTGTAACGATTCTCCATTTGATTCACAAGGTGCAGTTCTCCACAGAGATCAGGAATTGTAGAAACGGACACGTAAATCAAACACGATGAGTTTGGCGTAAATAGCGCCACATTCATCGAAGGAGTTCATCATGAAGTCACGTTTGATTCAAAGCCTCGCTCACGACGACGGTATGACCACAGCTGAGTATGCAGTGGGAACGGTTGCAACGGCCAGTCTTGCTGGCATTTTGATCAAAATCTTGACCAGCCCTGAAGTTCAAGGATTCATCATGCAGGTATTGAAGCATGCATTTACTTCACTATTTGGTTCCTTTTAGGAACGACATTCGGGGGTTCAGGAGACGACTGAACCCCCTGGGTGATGCTGGTTATGCAGTAGCCGAATTCGCAGTCGTTCTACCTGTACTTATTTTCATGACGGCAATTGGCATGTGGTCGATAAACGTATGTGTGAGTCAACTCGAATTGCAATCGACAGTAGCGACAATATCGCGAACAGCAGCCAGAGGAGATTCGGTGATTAACCTCATTGATAAGGCACAGGAAAATCACATCGCGGTGGTTGTTTCTAGTTATGACTCAGTCGTCTCGGTCAACGCAACAAAGCAAGTAAACTTTCCGCTCCCCGCATTACATGACACAGTGAACCTCACAGCATCGATGACGTCATCGATTGAAAGCGGCAACTTTGGACAGTGAATTGAGATGTGAAGAGGAAGGAAGCATCACTATTGTGACGATCACACTGACGATCGTCATTCTCGTCACGACTGTAATAACGATTCTCTTTAGCCAACTAGTTGTTGGACAGAGGCATACGCAAAGCGCGGCCGATGCCTCCGCGATCGCCGGAGCAAATGCCCTGGCATTAAACGCGGACGCAGCATGCCTCTTGGCTGCCCAGATTGCCTTGAGGAATCAGTCACGTCTGACGAATTGTGTCGTGAGCGATTCTGATGTGCGTGTTTGGATCTCGGATTCGATTGACGTCGCGGGTCACATTGTTGAACTGACTGCGCAGGCTCGAGCCGGA
>CANFIL010000047.1 GCA_947447095.1 Actinomycetota bacterium
AGCCGTACCGGTCATGCCCGAAAGTTTGTCGTACATGCGGAAGAAGTTCTGAAGCGTGATTGTTGCAAGTGTCTGATTCTCATTCTGAATCGCGACACCTTCTTTAGCTTCAATCGCTTGGTGCATACCGTCGTTATAACGGCGACCCGAAAGGATGCGGCCGGTGTGCTCGTCCACGATCATGACTTCGCCGTTCATGACGACGTAATCCTTGTCCTTCTTAAAGAGGGACAATGCCTTGATCGCGTTGTTGAGGTAACCAACGAGTGGCGTATTTACTGATTCGTAAAGATTGCCGATGCCAAGCCAGTTTTCGACCTTTTCAACGCCGGATTCAAGAATGCCAACTGTGCGCTTCTTTTCATCAACTTCGTAATCTTCACCGAGCGTGAGGCGTGGAACGAGTCGAGCAAAATCGGTGTACCACTTTGTTGCAACGTCAGCCTGTCCGCTAATGATGAGCGGTGTACGTGCCTCGTCGATCAGGATCGAGTCAACTTCATCGACAACTGCAAAGTTATGACCACGCTGGACGCGTTCCTGTGGCGACCATGCCATGTTGTCGCGCAAGTAATCGAAACCAAATTCATTGTTTGTGCCGTATGTGATGTCGGCGTTATATGACTCGCGACGCTCTTCCGGAGTCATTTCCGAAAGGATCACGCCAACGCTGAGACCAAGGAAGCGGTGAACGCGGCCCATCCACTGCGCGTCACGTGCAGCAAGGTAATCGTTGACCGTAACAACGTGGACACCTTTGCCCGAAAGTGCATTGAGGTAGGCCGGCAAAGTAGAAACGAGAGTCTTACCTTCACCAGTTCGCATTTCTGCAATGTTGCCAAGATGCAATGCAGCGCCACCCATGATCTGGACGTCATAATGACGTTGGCCCAAGGTGCGCTTGCTCGCTTCGCGAACTACCGCGAATGCTTCAGGCAATAGATCGTCAAGAGATTCACCTGCGGTAACGCGCTCTTTGAACGTATCCGTCATCTCGCGGAGCTCGGCATCTGTCAGATCAACGAAATGCTGTTCCAACGAATTGACCTGAGTCGCGATTGACTCCAGTTTGCGCAGAATCTTGCCTTCGCCTGCACGCAGGATCTTGTCTAGGAGAGCCACTCGAATTCCTTTTCGATCTAGGCATAAGCCGTATGCAAATCGTGCATGTGCACGGTTCAACCCTCTAATCGTAGGTCACAGGGCAAAACAGAGGGCAATCCGGCGATTGTCCTTACAAAAATTGGGTAAAACGTGTACATGATCGCAAAGAACAAAACCGGCATTGTGTTAGTTTCGTTAGAGCGATGGAACTTCCCCACCACCATTGCACCTTGAAAAATGCGCTCATTTATTCGTATGCACTCGGCCATTGCAGCCGTAGTTGCCATCGGTTGCGCGTTCTTAGGATTTTCCCCGGCGCAAGCTACAACAGGAAATAGCGTTCCTGCGACCTTCACCATCAGCGGCTCGGGGTACGGCCATGGAATCGGGCTGAGCCAGTATGGCGCTTACGGGATGGCTATCGACTACTCGTTAAATCCAGAAAAAGTCGCACCAACTTGTGGTCTAACTAATAATCCAGCGCAACAAGCCTGCCTGGCCAATGTAATCTCTCGTAATTATTACCCCACCGCTGACATTTCGAATTTGTCAGAGAACGATACCCCTGGGCTAGCGAACGGCATTCGGGTCGGCTTGAAACAAGACGAAGATGTTGTTTATATCCGTGGCGAGAAAATCAGCAACGCCGGTGGCGCACTTGATGTCATTGTTGATGGAAATACAAACGACGTGAAGCACATTCCTGCTAACACGATCATTACTTTCACTCACACATCAACGACGGCCAAGATGGCCTGGGGTACACAACGAATCACAGGTAGCCGATTCGCCATCAAATGGAATGGAACAACAAGCAACGGCAGTAATCCAGGTTTGCTTCATTTGGAAACCTCGACACTCGATAGCAATGGTGAAGTAAACACCACGTCCACCGAAGCTATGGCAGATGCGTGGTGCTATTCGGATCGTGACATTTGCCACCGATTCAAATACGGAACATTTGAAGTTGCTTTTGGAGCATTTGGAAATGACCTAAATGGCAACCCCGATGTCATCAAAGATTTCAATGTCATTAATTCATTACGCCTGTCCGATGAATATCTCTATGGTCTCGGCGAAATGCCATCGAGTTGGTATCACTACAAGCCAACATCAAGCTCGCCAGATGTGAATACAAGCGCAGCCCTCCAATCGCAGACGATTGCTGCACGCACATACGCGCTTCAAAAAGTACGAGCAACGACCGCATCCGACCCAGCTGCAGTACGGGCAGCATGTCAATGCCATGTTTATGCGACCACAAATGACCAAGTGTTCCTTGGTTACCGCAAAGAAGCGTCATCGCTTGGCGATAAATGGGTTGCTGCTGTGAATGCAACGATTGATCCTTCGACATCATCTCTGCCGGCTAAAGAACGCAAGTGGAAGGTGTTAACCAAATCCGGTTCACCTATTCAGGCGTTCTTCTCGTCATCAACCGGCGGTTACTCGCAACCTGTATCTGAGGTGTGGGGCTCAACGCAAAGTAGTTTTCCATATCTGATTAAGACTGACGATCATTGGGCGCTAGATTCACGAACTGGAAATCCCTATCGGCAATGGTCGGTGCAGCTAACGCAAAGAACTTTGGTAAGCAGACTCAATGGGTTCCTTGGTTCGCAGGGGCGCTTGACGGACATTGCTTCGATCACAATTGATGCAAAGACAGCAAGTGGTTCAATTGCACAACTAACAATTATCGATTCTGTTGGCACACCGTTCGTAATTCATGTCCGCCCAAAGTCGCGCTGGATCGCTGGCGAATTGGACATCAGGCCAGACGACATTCGCGCGCTCATTGGTAGCGGCACATTGATTCCTAATGCCAATTCAGGATTTAACGGCTCTACTTACTTAACGGCGATAACGAACGGCTCCTCCACCACGCCACCTTCGCCTGACACCAAAACCCCCAAACTGACTCGTGTGGCGGGTTCGGCATGGCCAAAGACATTGACACTGGGTTACAACTACGCAGTTACAGGGAAGATCTCTCCTGTGCAAGTGGGAGTACGAATAACACTGCAACGACAGCTGTCAACGGGATGGATGACTTTAGACACAACTGTCACAGACCGAAGCGGTAAGTGGTCCGTGACATGGGACAAGCCGACTTCTGGAAAATTCACTCTTCGTGTCGAGGCAGCAAATGCATCAAACGCAGTGAGAACCAATAATCATCTCGTCACCGTCGCTGGAAAACTGACACTCAAAGCGCCAACCACGACAACGCACAACAAGATCATGACTCTGACTGGCCAAGTCTCACCGGCTACTGCAAACTCACTCGTGATTATCGAACGAAAGACCCGATTCGGAAAGTGGGTGCGATACTGCAGCGGAAAGACTGACATCTCCGGCAAATGGACCTCTTTCCCAATAGCACCAAAGACATTGGGCAAGTTAACAATTCGGGCACGCATCGATAGCAAGGCGTTGGGTAACCCTGTCACACAAACGGTTGTAGTCCGTATTCGTTGACCTTCGGTATTCTCGAGTGAGTAGCTCATCGATAGTCAGGACCCTTAATGTTCGAGCGCCTCGGCCACTTTGTTGTAAATCGTCGCAAGGCCATTTTGGCTGGATACATAGTGTCGCTCGTCATTGCCGGCGCAGTCGGTTCTGGCGTATTTGCAAACCTGAAAACTCAGGGCTACGACAACTTATCGAGCGATTCAGCTCGAGTTGATTCGATACTCAAGGCAGACTTCAATGCTCAAGATGCCTCTGCCCTACTCATCATTGACAGCCAAACAAGTGTGGATGATCCAACAGCCAGAGCCAATGCAGAAAAAATAATTGCAAAGGTTTCAGTCGAACCTAACGTTGAGAAAGTGTCGTCGTACTGGAATTCAGGGCTATCCGCCGCGTTACGAAGCGCCGACGGAAATGCGGGCCTCGTATTGGTCTATTTCACAAGTGGTCTCAGCGATAGCGAAATAGACACAACAGCTGCACATATCCAAGAGACATACGACGTCACTGCTGGTGATACGACTACCTATGTCAATGGCATGCCGGTTCTCTATCACGCGATAACTGAGCAGATCACCTCAGATTTGGCCAAGGCTGAATCAATTGCGATTCCTCTTAACATCATTATGTTGTTGATTATTTTCGGCACAGCAATTTCTTCCGGTCTACCTATGGTTGTTGCTCTTGGTTCTGTACTCGGCAGTTTCCTAACACTGTTCGCCATAACGCAAGTCACCGATGTCTCGATCTTCGCTCTCAACTTGGTAACTGGGCTTGGACTTGGACTTGGCGTTGACTACGCACTGCTCATCGTGAATCGTTTCCGCGAAGAATTGCACGCTGGGAATTCGGTTGAAGAGAGCGTACAAAAAACAGTTGCAAGCGCAGGGAGAACTGTCTTCTTCTCTGGCCTTGCAGTCACCCTCGTACTCTCCTCGCTCGTCGTATTTCCGCAGTACTTCCTCAAGTCATTCGCCTACGCTGGCGTCAGCGTCGTTATCTTTGCGATTCTCGCTTCGCTTTTCGCGCTTCCTGCAGTCCTAGCAATGGTCGGTACAAAGATTGATAAATACGCGGTCCGCAAGGCAGTGAAAGAAACTAAGGACACCGGTGCATGGGCGTGGCTTGCAAGCAATGTAATGAAGCGTCCTGTCATCGTCTTAATGGGAACGCTCGTTGTACTGGCAAGCATCGCCCTTCCTGCCCTGTCTGCAAACTTTGGTCAAGTAGACGATCGAGTTCTACCTAAGGACAACAAGGCAGCAATTTCTTCGGCGGTCCTGCGCGACCGATTTGATGGTCAACAGACAACTCCAATTGAAGTTCTCGTCCCCAAGGCACAAAGTGACGTTTCAGCAGTTCAATTGGTTGCAGACGCTATTGCAAAAGAACCAGGTGTTGTCTCTGTACTTTCGCCAACAACATATGTCGATAACAGAACCTCAGTGCGAGTTTTGGTAACTCAACCAAGTCAGACGAGTGATTCTTTCTATCGAGTTACTGCGGTAACTCAAAAAGGGCCACGCGATCCTGCAAGTGTGGAGATCGTTCGTGCAATTCGAAACATGGATCTACCTGAAGCAACTCTGGTAGGAGGCGCATCTGCGGTTTACGCCGATTCGCAGTCCGGCATCGCCGACAAGCTACCTTTTGTGTTTACATGGCTAACAATTGCGACACTGTTCGTACTATTCCTCTATACCGGCAGTGTGCTGTTACCAATCAAAGCGGTCATTTTGAACCTCTTGAGTTTGTCGGCCACATTAGGACTCGTGACATGGGTATTCCAAGAAGGACACATGATGTGGCTTACTGGAGATTTCACAGTCACTGGAACGCTCGATACCTCAATGGTCGTACTCATTGCAGTTGTCGCGTTCGGATTATCAATGGACTACGAAGTTTTCATGCTCTCGCGAATTAAAGAAGAACACGACCGAGGAGCGTCAACTACGGACGCCGTAAGTTTCGGCCTGCAACGATCAGGGCGAATCGTCACTGCTGCAGCCGTCCTGATTGCACTTGTCTTCGCATGCTTCATGACTAGTGGAGTTACCAACATCAAAATGCTCGGACTCGGAACTGCATTTGCCATCTTGCTCGATGCAAGTGTGGTTCGAGGGCTGTTGGTACCAGCACTCATGCGCATTGCCGGCGAATGGAATTGGTGGGCTCCCCAGTGGCTACAGCGATTCCATGCACGCTTTGGAATCACTGAATAACAGATCGCTAGTCTGGACAAAATGGCAATCCTTATTGATCAAGCTCAGTGGCCGTGGCGCGACTGGCTATGGTGCCACATGGTTAGCGACGTTTCTGTAGAAGAGCTCAAGGAGTTCGCTGACTCTTTGGGGATTCCTGAGAAAGGCTTCCAAGGGGACCATGTCGATGTTCCCGAGCACATGCGTCAGATCGCCATCGAACGCGGGGCCCGCGAGGTGTCATCTCGAGAAATCTTGGCCGCACTTTATGGTGCAGGTATTCGAAAACGGCCCCATGAACGTCAGGGTCGTCCATCATCCGTGCCCATTCACCAGCCGTAAGACCATGCGGTGGCATGCATCTGCAACAATGAAAGCATGACAACCCAAACTGCAACTCCAACATCTGTGAACTTGATTAAGTTCGCATGGCTTTCCATCGCCACAGGAATTGTCGTCTTCGGACTCAAGATTGGTGCTTGGTGGTTCACCGGTTCAGTTGGCTTGCTTTCGGACGCACTCGAATCAATTGTGAATATCGTTGCTGCATTTATTGCACTGGCGGCTTTGCGCGCAGCAGCAAAGCCAGCGGATCCAATGCATCACTTTGGTCGCGGTAAGGCCGAATATTTCTCGGCACAAATTGAAGGATTCATGATTTTGGTCGCGGCCTTAATCATCGTTGTCACTGCTGCTGAACGTTTCATGGCACCAAAACCACTTGAACAAGTTGGTTGGGGTCTCTTAATCTCTACCGTGGCCTCCCTGCTGAACGGTGGGGTTGCCATTATTTTGATGCGTGCTGGCAAGAAGAATCGTTCGCCAGTTCTTGATGCGGATGGCAAGCATTTGATGACCGACGTATGGACATCAGTTGGCGTCATCATTGGCGTTGGCTTGGTCCAAGTAACCGGGTGGGAACGTCTCGATGCCATCGTTGCTATGGCAGTCGGCATCAACATCATTGTGACTGGGTACCACTTGCTGAAGGAAAGCACTTCGCAATTGATGGACAAGTCACTCAGCGATGAAGACCACGAATTGATTGTCACAGTGTTGAAAGAATACGAATCGGATGAAGTGAAGTTTCACGCTCTTCAAACTCGCGAGTCAGGACGTTTTCGCTTCATCAGCATGCACGTGCTCGTCCCTGGCGCATGGAGCATCCAGCGCGGTCACGACTTGTCAGAAGAAATTGAAGCCAAGATCATCGCCGTCCTGCCACATGCAACCGTCAGCACGCATGTTGAGCCGATTGAAGACCCACGATCATGGGAAGACGAACCAGAAGGTCAGTACCGCTGGAACTAGAAGTTAGAGTAACGGCTCAACTTCGCTAGCAATTTTGCGTTCGGCAACGAATGACATCAGTGGGATAGTTCCTGCAAGCATGATGAGCCCGGTTTTGCCTAGCGACCAACGGAGCTTTTGCGATAGCAAGAACGTTGCGATCAAGTACACCGGGAATAACCAACCATGTGCTGTCCACGCGGCTGTCGTGAATGCGCTCTTGCCGTGACCAAGTAGGTATTCCCATGGAAGTGCAACGAAAGTAAGTACGGCCAGAGCGGTACCCACGATGTAGGCCATGATCTTGAAGAATTTCCAGGTGCCTGCAATGTCTTGTGAAGTGGTCATGTAATTAGTCTGCCTTAACTTCGAGCTCAATGTCGTCGTTGAGTTCATCTCGAACAACTCGAATCCACATCGCAATGACGATTCCAGCAAAGAATAGCCAATTGAAAACGTAAAAAACATTGCGCCAATGAAGGGGGACGTGTGGCGTTCCATTCATCAGTGGCAACACTCGTTGAAGTCCTGGCGCAGGCTGCACCGCAACAATGTAGCCATCATGGGCTGTCTTGCCTGTTATGCCGACAACGCGATCAGTTGTGAGAATGCCATCAACGACGGGAAGAAATACGACGTCGGCATCTTCGGATGGCTGAAGTACTCCAGTTACTGTTGCGAAACCACGAACAGGTTCAACTGTCGATGGGTCTAACGCACACCCTCGAACGATTTGGATAACGGTACCGTCCTGCAACTCAAGCGCATCTGATATCCAGGTACATATCGGGATGGACCATTCGACAATCACTTGTTGGCCACGTTGCTTACCGGCAGCCCGGCTGAGTTGTGCACCATCTGGGATTCGATCCCCAAGCTCAATACGAGAATTGGGAACCCACGTGCCTTGAACCGTGGTTGTTGCGCCGATCGATGCAACGGGCATGAATTGCCGCAGTGGATCAAGTTCGTCAATTGATCCCGAGACAGTCGAAGCCTGACCCGTGGTTTCCACGTGTGCCCGTGACCATTGCCACTGTGCCAATGCCACACAGGCTGCGACCGCGACTATGCCGGCACAGTGAATGCCGACCATACGTCGCGAAAACAGTCGAGCCACTAGTCCTGTGGTTTCTCTTCGAAATTCACTTTTTTCATGTGGCGATTCATGCTCAACAATAAAAGCACTAAAGCAACGGCAAGGAATGTGAAGGTCACTGCTCCACCAACGCCGGGCGTCACCTTTGAGGTGTCCAAATTGCTCGGGGAAGGAAACGGCTCAGGAGAGTTTGTCCCGATGAATCTCATAAAAGTAAACATTACGTATTCCTTAATCCTGCAAAGAGATCGTCTTCTGGAGCAATGTCGCCGATGCGCGACACAGCAAGTTCAAAGTCTTCGGTCGGCCAAATTTCCTTTTGCATATCGCGAGGTACCACAAACCAATTTCCGTTCGGGTCAATTTGGGTCGCGTGTGCTTTGAGGGCTTCGTCTCGAACATCAAAAAAATCCGAGCAATAAATACGAGCGGTTACTCGTGATGGCTTTTCCTCATCGTCATCCCATTCGGCAATCCACTCTGCATATGGAGATTCAATTCCAGCTCCTAAGAGTGCTTCGTGAAGTGCGACGAGACGTTCCCTGCTGAACGTGTGGTGGTAATACATCTTGGCTATTGCCCAGGCCGGTGCATCCGTAACAAATGAATCATCAGCAGCCTTGTGCCAGGCGTACATTGCCACTTCATGGGTGCGAATGTGGTCTGGATGAGGATATCCACCATTCTCGTCATACGTCGTGATGACGTGTGGTCGGAATTCGCGAACGATGTCTACAACTGGAGCGGCAACCTGTTCAAGCGGAAGTGCCGCGAAGCAACCCTCTGGAAGGGGTGGCTTCGGATCTCCATCGGGCCAACCTGAATCTTCGAAACCCAACCAACGGTGTTGGATCCCTAACACGCTTGCGGCTAGCGCCATCTCTTCGCGACGTACAGATGCAATATCGCGTTCGCCAAGATCAAAAGATTCATTCAAAATGTCGCCGCGCTCGCCGCCGGTGCAACTCACCACCAAAATCTCGACGCCTTCGCGAATATATTTGGCTGTCGATGCCGCACCCTTACTGGACTCGTCATCAGGATGGGCATGCACCGCAAGAAGTCGGAGTGGTTCACCTGGGGCAGGTAGCACAACAGCGGTTTCGGGCATGGTTCTATTCTGTCGCATGCCTACATTCGCGCATTACATGGATCCTGCGTGCGACTATGGTTGAACCATCATGAGTAACTTGGCGGACCAGCCCGAATACATCCAGCAAAGGTATGGGTACAAGAAACCCACACTTATCCCCCGAATCATCAGCATTATTCTCATTGGTGTTTCGGTGGCTGGGGCAACTTTTTACTTCGTGAGCCATCGATCCCAGACTGTAAGTTTTCGCCTGAGCGCATTCACCGTGAATTCCGATACATCCGTATCTGTCAGTTGGCAGATTGCGCGGCCAGACAACACCACCGTGTATTGCGTTGTGCGAGCTCAAAATGACAAACGCATCGATGTTGGGTACGCAACGGTGACTATTGACAAGCCTGGAAGTGTGACTCAAATTGATGAAATCTATACACTCCGTACCGAAAGCAAAGCGGTACTTGCTGAAGTTCTTGGTTGTAGCGTGAACAAAGTGCAACGTGTACCAGCACCAGATTTCCCACCAGGTGTTCAGATTCCTGCCCAGGATCCGCCAGGAGTCGCACCAACCGCCTCATAACTTGTAACCTTTTGCGGTGACTGAAACATGGTTGACCCAAGATGCATTCGATCGTCTGCAAGCAGAGCTGAATGAACGCAGCGGCTCTATTCGCGAAGAGATCAAGAATCGAATCGCGGCTGCGCGTGAGGAAGGCGACCTCAAAGAGAACGGCGGCTACCACGCTGCTCGTGAAGAGCAAGGCAAGAATGAGGCTCGCGTACGTCAGTTAACCAAGATGCTCGAGACG
>CANFIL010000048.1 GCA_947447095.1 Actinomycetota bacterium
ATGTGATCGTCTTAGCTTCGTTATCGCCAATCCATAGCGGCAAGTAACGCGGAAGCTCCTGATCCCGCAAAATCAGAACGGGTTGGTTGCTGGGAAGCTCGAGGCGAATGCCTACAACGTCAACGGGAATCACAAAATTTAGTCTACGGGTTTAGAACTGTTGTTCAATCAGACTGCGTATAAGAAGTTCGTGTAACTGCAGAATCGAATTCGCGAGCTGCAGGGTGAGTTCTTCAGCCTGTGCCACAGAGGCGCCATTCTTACCTGAGCGAGCCGAGGTGATGAGTGGCGAGAACAGATCGATTTCACGACTTGCGCTAGATAAAACGGTTTTTAGATGACGGGGTTCTAGGCCAAAGGTGCCAAGTGTCACTGCAGATTTGACGATGCCAAGGGCCGTGGCATCAAAGTAACCGGCCGAATCAGGTGAGACAAGTCCGAACTCACGTAACTGAGCGACAAGCTTCTCAGTTGCAGCGCCATGTTCAATCAACTCTGATTCAGTAAGGCGTACAGAAGTTGATGCCGAAACTTTGGCTAACGAGTCTGTGCTTTCCAAAACTCGAGGCGGTGTTGGACGAGTGTCTTGCGGTGTTGGAGGCTCTAGTCCCCTATCAATTGCTTCGAGATTCTCGCGAATGACTCGAAGCGGTAGGAAATGGTCTCGTTGCATGCGCAACACGTACCGAAGTCGCTCAACGTCGAGAAGAGAAAATTTGCGGTAACCGCTTGGAGTGCGATCAGGAGTTACGAGGCTGTTTGCTTCGAGGAATCTGATCTTGGAGATCGAAATATCCGAGAATTCTTCACGCAGTCGAGTAATGACTTCACCGATGCTGAGTAATGATTCGGTGGACAGGTGCTGGAAATTTGGGGTTGTCATTACTCCCCTGAAGCTGCTGAGAGATAGACAAATCGGTACTTGCCGATCTGTACCTCGTCGTTTTCATTCAAGGCTATGGAATCAACGCGATTGCGATTGACGTACGTGCCGTTCAAACTGCCGGCATCTGAAATCATCCAGGTGGTTCCGTTGTATTCAAGGGAAGCATGCTTCCGGGAAACGGTCACGTCATCAAGGAAAACGCCACTCTCTGGTGACCGTCCAACAGTTATTGGCTCTGTCTTGCGCACGTCCAATGGGAAACGTACGCCTTCTAAAGCTCCTCGACGTACAACTAGAAATGCAGAACCTGCAGGGAGGGCGCCAAGTGCTTCAATGTCAGCAAGTGAGATCTCGCTTGTGTCTGAATCTGCGACAAGTGAAATCACGCTTGTGTCTGATGTTCCACTTATAGAGGCGCCACACGACGAACAGAAGCGTGCAGAATCGTCATTGACGTTTCCGCACGTTAAGCAAACTGTCGTCATGGTGTCTTGCCTTATGCGCTGATTAGCGCTGAGTAAGCGGCCGCATCGAGTAGAGCTGCACATTCAGCATTTGCATCAGCCACTGTTACATCAACCAACCAGCCCTTTGAATATGGATCGGTGTTCAGAGTCTCTGGTGCAGTTTCAGCTGCGTCGTTTCGAGCGGCAACAGTTCCGGATACAGGAGCGTAGATGTCACTGACACTCTTGGTTGATTCAACTTCACCACAGGTTGAACCTGCAGCTAGGGTTGCGCCAACCTCTGGAAGGCTAACGAAAACAATGTCACCGAGGGCATCTTGTGCGTAGTCGGTAATACCGAAACGGATAGTGGTCGCGTCTACAACCTGAACCCATTCGTGTTCAGCGGTGTAGCAAAGATCTGAAGGTACGTTACTCATGGGAATAGCGTACGACACAGATCCTAGGAATTGGGTAGTGGTACGACAGAAGAGACGGAAAGGTCCTCACCTGGCGAGATGGTCACGGTTCCCCCACCTGCCCCAACGGTGTCTTCAAGTCCACCAGGAATCTTCATGGCTGGAGTCAAAACACTTTGATCCCCTACTGCGGTGATCGTGATGGGGACTTCAAGGGCTGTGCCAGAAACAGTGACACCATTGTCACTATCCCCGAACCAAGAATTTGCTACGACGCGCACGTCCAGATTGCGATCAGAAACTTGGATTGCAGTAGCCCCAGCGTCTCGAAGTTCTTGAATGGCATCAAGAAGTGTGCTGGCTGTGAGATTTCCGGAGATGGCGATTGATACGCCAGGTCCAGTAACTGGTTCGGTTCCCGCAAGCTTGCCCAATGCAGTCGCTCGTCGCTTTGCTTCATTAAGAGCTTGATACTGATCGCCACCCAGAAGTGTTTCACGGGCCGATTCAAGACGGTTGATTTCGGACTGCAATCGAGCTTCGCGTTGCGCAAGGTCGTCGAGAAGGCTTACCAAGTCGCTTTGGCGCGCGTTAGCAAGAAGTGCATTTGCTGACGTGCCACGAATTGCGGCTGTCGCGGCGAATCCCAAAATAACAAACAAGACAGTGATCATGATTTGAGTACGACTGGTTTGTGGCTTCAAACTACGAATGAGGCGGAATCGAGCCTCAGCAGCAGTTCGTGCCGGTCGCGGCGCGGTATGCATTCCCATAGTTAAGCCTTCAATAGGTGACGACGGATAGCAGCCACGTTCGCAAAGATACGCATGGTTAATACGACGACGACGCCAGTAGACATTTGTGAGCCAACACCAAGTTGGTCACCCAAGAACACGATGAGCGCTGCAACTAGGACGTTCGACAAAAATGAAATCACAAAAATACGATCGTTGAAAATGCCGTCAAGCACCGAACGAAATGCTCCAAAGACCGCATCAAGCGCTGCGACAACAGCAATAGGTAGATAAGGCTGTAGCCATACCGGAACCGTAGGATGCAAAACCAAGCCCAATAAGACACCGACAAGTAAACCGATTGCTGGAATCATTGATTTCCTCCTGTGGAGTTGCTGTCTTCCGCTGCTGCAGGAATTGTCGTCTTGCCTGAAGTTTGCAGTTCCCAGATTACGCCGTATCTGCTCTGAAGTTCTTCAAGTAAGAGCCCAGCGGAACTGTCGCGGAATCTTCCAGCCAGAGCGCCGCCATCTTCACCGATTGCCTTGATGTGATACGGCGGGACGAGTGGGCGGTAGTTCACCAGGATGGCTTCACCCGCGGCTCTGATTGCCGAAGACGATGTTAGGCGGCGATCGTTAATAGCGATTGCCGTTGCTCCTGATTGCCACAGACCATTGACGATCAGTTGGACATCTCGATCCATTACTCGTCCGGGTTCACTAGATCCACTTGGAGCATTCCGATCAGAGGCCGCGTCGTCCACAACAATTTCTATGCCCGATCCAGTCACCGACGTATATCCAGCAGCTAGTTGTAGTCGCGCAAGTCGCTCCTTCGCCTGTTGACCCAAAGATGTGCCACTGAGTTGGGCTTGCACCGCTGCTTGATAGTCGCGTTGCGCTGTCTGCGCTTGCTTTTCAAGGTTGGATACTCGTGTATCGGCTTGCTGCACACGTGAAATTAAGGCTTGGCGAGTTAGCAGATTTTGATTGGCGTTTTCAGTAGTCGCGCGCGCAGCTAAACCCAGAAGAAAAGCAAGACCAACGCCACTTAGTGCGGCCATAACTAAGACGAGTCTTGGTCGCGATTCTTCAGGCGTTGCTCGCTGATAGTCCGACACCAAAGCATCAGCTAAGAGAGCATCCAGTGATGCGTTACTGCTCATCGAAAAAGCCGAATCTCGAGTGTGCGAATTTGCTGGATGTAAAGCACAGCGGCGTACCAGTACATCGCAATCCCCCACAGCAAGAATGCCCAACCCATGATGTGCGCCACATGACCAAGCGTTCCCGAAAATGACCCAAGTAAAACCAGAGGCAACGCATAGAGCAGATTCATTGTTGCAGCCTTACCAACAAAGTGCACAGGTATGCCAGTGATTCCATTGCGCTTGAGTCCAATCAAAACCAGAGCCATAACGAGATCTCGCAGAATGATAATTCCAGCTACCCACCACGGAACCAGATCGCGGATCACAAGAGCAATCAATGTGGCGACCACATACAACCGATCTGCAGCAGGATCAAGCAATTCGCCTAGTCGACTGTATTGATTGAGGCGCCGAGCCAAATATCCGTCAAGCCAATCTGTAAATGCACTTCCCACTAAAAGCAACATCGCTAAACCGTCTTTATGTGGTCCAACAATGAGCCAAAAGAAAACTGGAACGCCTAGGAGCCTTATCAGGCTGAGCGCATTAGGGATCGTGAAATTACTGCCGGGCTGCATTAACGCGTGAGCTCCGAAATGATGCTTTCAGCAACCTCACGAACCGACACACGGCGATCCATGGCTGCTTTTTGAATCCATCGAAACGCATCAGGCTCAGTCATGTTCATTTTTTGCTGCATGAGCCCTTTCGCGCGATCCAAGATTTTGCGAGTCTCAAGTGTGAGCGCGAGTCCATCGCGGTCATCAGTAAGTGCCCGTAAGTCAGCAAAGCGGCCTCGAGCGACTTCAATGGCGGCAACTATTTCTGACTCGGAAAACGGTTTAACGAGGTAGCCCATGACGCCAGCTTCTGTTGCTTGAGCCACAATCTCGCTTTGCCCAAATGCAGTGAGCAATACGACCGGTACACGTTCGCGAACTGCACGTGCAACTTCAATTCCATCGAGCAAAGGCATTTTGACGTCAAGGATTGCTACATCAGGCGCATGTTCGTTTATCAGTGCGAGTGCTGCTTGCCCGTCTGCCGCCTGTCCGACAACGTCGTAGTCGGCTGCCTTGAGAACCTCAGTGAGATCCATGCGAATGATGGACTCATCGTCGGCAACGACAACACGAATTTTGCTCATAAGGCAAGCCTACGGTTTGAACCTGGGCTCGGAAGCGATAACCTAGACAGACGCCCTGGTACTCCAACCGGCAGAGAGCGCGGTCTCAAACACCGTTCAGTGTGGGTTCGAATCCCACTCAGGGCACCAAACACCTCGGAACTTAAAGATCCGATTGGGTATTTCGTACAGATGCAACTTGGCCCAGAACGCCATTGAGAAACTTTCCAGCTTCTTCAGAGCCGATGTTGGCGGCCACTTCTACTGCTTCCGAAATGATTACGGCCGAGTCCAATTCGTGTTCGAAAAGCAGTTCTGCAACCGCCACACGCAAAATTGCCCGATCAACAGCAGGCATTCGATCAAGCGACCACGACTGCGAATACGTTGAAATCGTCTCGTCAATGCGGCCAGTGTTTGCTTGCACGACATCAACGATGTGAGCGGTGTACTCGTTTGCATCGGGGTTGCGCTCGATAACTTCGTTGGCATCAACGCTACGTACTTCTGCTTCGTACAGTGCTTCAGCTGCGCGTTGACGTGCTTTGGTTCTGGTGCGCACTAGTTGACGCGGCCCAAGTACGAACCATCACGGGTGTCCACCTTGATCTTGGTATTTGATTCCAAGAACAACGGCACCTTGATTTCTGCACCTGTTTCGAGTGTTGCTGGCTTTGTTCCGGCGCTGGAGCGATCACCCTGAAGACCAGGCTCGGTGTAAGTAACCATGAGTTCAACGCTTGCAGGAAGTTCTAAGTAAATTGGCGCATCTTGATAGATCGCTACGACTGCTTCTTGATTCTCGAGCATGTAGTTACGAGCATCGCCAACGATTGCATCTGAAACTGGGTACTGGTCATAGTTCTGGGTATCCATGAAAATCCAGTTTTCGCCATCGCGATACAGGTACTGCATCTCACGCTTGTCAACGGAAGCAGTCTCGACCGAAACGCCAGCATTGAAAGTCTTGTCGACAACTTTGCCGGTGAGCACATTCTTGAGCTTGGTGCGAACGAATGCAGGACCCTTTCCAGGCTTAACATGCTGGAATTCAACAACTGCCCACAAGACATTGTCGATGTTGAGTACTAGACCGTTCTTGAGGTCGTTCGTGCTTGCCACGAGCTGCTCCTTTGTGCGTTAACCGAGGCTAATGAGGTCGTACGAGAACTCGGTCAAATTCTCGTAGCCATGTGGAGTGACGACTATGGTGTCTTCGATACGAACACCGCCACGGCCTGCCAAATAAATACCCGGCTCGATCGTGATGACCATTCCAGACTCAATCTTAGCCGTTGAATTGGCGGAAAAGAACGGGTCCTCGTGAATGGCGAGTCCTACCCCATGGCCAAGTCCGTGTTTGAATGTTGCTGCAAATTCTGGGTTGGTCATGGCTTGTCTAGCCAGCCTGTTCACTTCGCTAATCGAGGCACCATCGCAGATTGCGCCTCGACCTGCGCTTTGTGCTGCGAGAACCTGTTTGTGAATATCAAGCTGCCACTGACTTGGCGGTCCAATGACGAACGTCCTCGTGCAGTCCGATTTGTAACCGTTTACTGCAGCGCCGAAATCAATCTTGAGTAAATCTCCTGCCTCAAGAATTCGTTGTGTTGGACTATGGTGTGGAATCGCGCTATGTGGACCAGTTGCAACGATGCTGTCAAAAGCAATGCCATCAGCACCAAGATCGATCATGGTGCTTTCAAGGATTCGTTGAATCTGGAGTTCCGTCTGACCAGCACGAACGCTTTTGATCGTTTCAGTCAGTGCTTGGATTGAAATTGCCGACGCACGACGGATCGCGTCGATCTCTTGCGAATCTTTGACGATTCTCAGACCCTCAACAAGTCCCGAGCGACCAGTAAGTGTGATTCTTGGCCAAGCATTTTGCAGTCGCTCGAAGAGTTCTACTGATACGTGAGTCTTTTCAAACAGGACGGTAATTCCATCTTCAAAGACTTCAACAGGTGGAATGTGATGGCCATTGACATCAATGTCTACGTCGACAGTTTCATTTTTTGCTTTGAGGGCATAGCGCGAATCAGTAAACAGCGTCGCCGAAGATTTCGTAACGACAAGTGAACCAAACGAACCTTCAAACCTACACAAATAGGCGATGTTAGTTAGGTCCGTAACGTACAGCGCTTCCCCACTCTTGAGTAGCGCCTGGGTCCGCGTTATTCGACTCACAATTCGAGCATGGCGCGAAGTGCAAGTAAGTACGAATTTGCACCAAATCCGCTAATGGTTCCATAGGCAAGACCTGAGATCAACGAGGTGTGACGGAACTCTTCGCGCTTGATTGGATTACTCAAGTGAACTTCGATGATCGGTGCGCTACACATTGCGGCAGCGTCGCGAATAGCAACCGAGTAGTGAGTAAAAGCTGCAGGGTTGAAAACAATCGGTGTCGCGGTTTCGGCTGCCTCATGTAGCCAGCCAATGATGACGGCTTCGTCATTTGATTGACGAAAATCCACGTCTAGCCCGTTGGCTTCACCAAACTCCGTGCACTTCGCTTGGATGTCGGTAAGTGTCAATGACCCGTATACATCTGGCTCGCGGGTGCCGAGCTTGTCGAGATTTGGTCCGTTTAACACCAATACTTTGCGCATGGTCTTAAGGATTCACTATTTCGCGGTAAGCAGCAAACAGCAACGCCGTATCTGGACCGGTCAAGATTGCTGGGGTTGCGACGTCACGCAGTATGACAAAGCGAAGTTGATCGCCGCGAGCTTTTTTATCCATGCGCATCGCAGCCAAAAGGTCGTCCCATTCCCCTGTGGTGTACGACGTGGGAAGTCCAACAGACTTGAGGATCCTGCGGTGACGATCGACTAAGTCGCGACTCATCCAGCCGTCGAGATGCGCGAGTTCGGCTACGAACACCATGCCGACTGCAACGGCATTTCCATGACGCCACTCGTATCGTTCGCATCGTTCAATGGCATGGGCGAAAGTATGTCCGTAATTGAGGATTTCTCGCCCAACATTGGTACCTAAAGTTTCCTTGAGGTCTACTCCAACGACATCGGGCTTCACTTGGATAGCGCGACCGATGATTTCTTGAGTGTGAGACCAGTATGGCGACTGGGCACCTACTGGATCTGATTCAATGAGTTCGAGAATCTTCGGATCTCGAATAAATCCAGCCTTGATAATTTCAGCGAGGCCACCGATGTAATCAGCGGACGACTGTGTTGTGAGGAAATCCACATCACACAGCACGGCGTGTGGCGAGTAGAACGCTCCAACAAGATTCTTGCCTGCGGCCGTGTTGATCCCAGTCTTTCCTCCAATTGCGGCGTCAACCATCGCTAGCAATGTTGTCGGAACATGAATCAGTCGGACACCGCGCAGCCAACTAGCGGCAACAAACCCTGCAAGGTCTGTAGTGGCTCCCCCACCAAGTGACACAACGGTGTCATTGCGAGTAAAACCCTCTGCGCCTAATGCGTCCCAACAGAACTGTAAAACCTCACCAGTCTTAGCCGATTCTGCATCAGGAATTTGAATTGTTATGGCTCGAACGTTCGTCAGGCTGACACGAAGTGCTTCACCTGTAGCCGCAAGGTTTTCAGGATGAATAATCGCCACGCGATCGCTATCGCCAAGAAAGTTTGAGAGCTGTTGAATGACGCCATGTCCGACCTCTACGGGGTAGGCGATATCTGCATTCACCGTAATGGTTGTCATGGTGCGATGCCGACTTCAGCCAAGGCAGCAAGTGCCGCTTGCGTCACTTGCTCTATCGAAAGTTCAGAAGTATCAACAACAACGTCAGCAGCTTCCCGATAGATAGGTTCGCGAGCTGTCATCAACGCTGCAAGTTGTCCGCGAACATTGCCTAACAACAGTGGTCGATTTCGATTCAACCCCACGCGATCAACGGCTTGCGCGAGTCCTGTCTGTAGCCACAGCACTGTGTGTGACTTCACTAGCTCTCGGGTGGATTCATTGCCGAGTGCTCCACCGCCGAGGGAAACAATCGCATCAGGTCCTGACAATACATCTGCAATTGTCTGGGCCTCAAGTGCGCGAAATGCTGGTTCACCATCGGTTGTGAAGATATCTGAAATAGCTTTCCCAGCACGCTCTTCTATGACGTGATCGCTGTCAACAAATAGCATTCCCAAATGCGCTGCTAAGAGCTCACCAATGGTGCTCTTGCCGGCACCAGGTACCCCAATGAGAACAACGCTGGTCATTGGACTAGTCCAAGTTCGCTAGGAAATTGCTGATGTTGCGCGCCGTTTCAGAGACATGGTCTCCTCCGAATTTATCGAGTACTGCTTCAGCCAGAACAAGCGCAACCATCGCCTCTGCAACCACTCCTGCGGCAGGAACCGCGCAAGCATCGGAGCGTTGGTTAATTGCGACAGCGGTTTCACCAGTTGCAACATCTACAGTTTCGAGTGCTTTTGGCACGGTTGAGATGGGCTTCATCGCTGCTCGCACACGAAGTACATCGCCTGTGCTCATGCCACCTTCAGTGCCACCTGCTCGACCAGAGCGACGTCGCAAAGTTCCGCTGTCGCTGTAAATCTCGTCATGCGCAACTGTGCCACGACGTCGTGCAGTTTCAAATCCATCGCCAACTTCGACGCCCTTGATTGCTTGGATGCCCATAAGCGCTGCGGCGAGTTTGCTATCAAGGCGACGATCCCAGTGAGTATGTGACCCCAAACCAACTGGAAGGTTGTATGCCAACACTTCGACGACACCACCAATTGTGTCGCCATCTGAATGCGCGTTACGAATCTCCTCCTGCATTGCTTCGCTGGCAGTTTTAGAGAAGCAACGTACTGGGTCGTCATCAATAGCATCGAGATCGGAATACACCGGCAATTCCGTGGAATCTGTTTCTACTGGTCCAATCGAAACGACGTGACTAAACACAGTGATGCCTGCAACCTGTTGCAGAAATTTCTTGGCGACTTCACCCAATGCAACTCGAGCGGCCGTCTCGCGGGCACTTGCACGTTCCAAAATCGGACGAATGTCATCGAGAGAGTATTTCTGCATGCCGGCTAGATCAGCATGGCCAGGCCGTGGACGAGTGAGAGGTGCGCTTCGTGCAATGTTTGCGAGTGCTTCCTCATCAACTGGATCAGCTGACATCACGACATTCCACTTAGGCCATTCAGAATTGGCGATCGACAACGCAATTGGACCGCCCATAGAAACACCGTGTCGGATTCCGCCGGTGATGGTGACCTCGTCTTGCTCAAACTTCATGCGAGCACCGCGACCAAAACCGAGTCGTCGACGAGCTAG
>CANFIL010000049.1 GCA_947447095.1 Actinomycetota bacterium
CCTGCCGGCCCACGCCCGCCAATGCCAGGACCACGTCCTGGTGGCCCACGTCCAGGCAACAACCCGTTCTCGGCGCCACGTACGGGTGCTCCTCGTACGGGCAACAATCCTTTCTCGCCGCAAAGTGATCGCGGCGCACGCCCAGGTGGAGTTCCAGGAGCACCTCGTCCTGGAGGTCCACGTCCAGGTGGCCCAGGAACCGGTGGGCCTCGTCCAGCCGGTTCACGTCCTGGTGGTCCTGGCGGTCCGGGTGCTGGTCGTCCATCATTCGGTGGTCCACGTCCAGCAGGCGGCGGCGGTTTCGGCGGTCCACGCCCTGGTGGCGCAGGTGCCGGTGCTGGTGCACCTGGTGCTGGTGGTCCAGGCGCAGGTCGCCCAGGTGGCGGTCGTCCTGGTTCAACCGGTGGTCGTGGAAATACTGCAGGTGCATTTGGTAAGAGCGGAGGCCGTCCATCAAAGGGACGTAAGTCAAAGCGTGCCAAGCGTCAAGAGTTTGACAACATGATGGCTCCATCCATGGGCGGCGCAAAGGTGCCTATGGGTCAAGGTCAGCCGCTTCGTATTCAGCGTGGTGCTTCACTGACTGATTTCGCTGAAAAGATCGGCTCTGACGCAGCACCATTGGTGACGTTGTTGTTCAAGATGGGCTCAATGGTTACTGCAACTCAGTCTGTCGATGAAGACACCTTGATGTTGCTCGGTGCTGAATTGAATTACGACGTTCAGTTGATTTCACCAGAAGACGAAGATCGTGAACTCCTTGAGTCGTTCGACCTTGAATTCGGTGACGAAGGTGACGATGAAGATCTCGTTGTTCGTGCGCCTGTTGTCACTGTCATGGGTCACGTCGATCACGGTAAGACTCGTTTGCTCGATGCCATTCGCCAGACAAACGTTGTTGCTCGTGAAGCCGGTGGCATCACACAGCACATCGGTGCATACCAAATTCATGCAATGCATGATGGCGTAGAGCGCGCAATTACATTCATTGATACACCTGGTCACGAAGCGTTCACCGCTATGCGTGCCCGTGGTGCTCAGGTGACTGACATTGCTGTTCTTGTAGTCGCGGCTGACGACGGCGTTAAGCCACAGACGATTGAAGCGCTTAACCACGCTCAAGCCGCTGATGTGCCAATCGTTGTCGCAGTCAACAAGATCGATAAGGAAGGTGCTGACGCAACTAAGGTTCGCGGCCAGCTCACCGAATATGGATTGGTTCCCGAAGAATACGGCGGCAATACGATTTTCGTTGACGTCTCTGCAAAGAACAGTCTGAACATTGATGAACTCATCGACTCGATCCTTTTGACTGCTGATGCAGGCATGGATCTTCGTGCAAACCCAGACCAGGATGCACAGGGTGTCGCTATCGAAGCGCATCTTGACCGTGGTCGTGGTCCCGTTGCAACTGTTCTAGTTCAGCGTGGAACTTTGCGCCCAGGCGACACCATTGTTGTGGGCGATGCTTATGGTCGCGTTCGCGCAATGCTCGATGAGAACGGTGACGAAGTTGAGTTCGCTGAACCAGCACGCGCTGTTCAGGTACTTGGTTTGTCAGCAGTTCCAGGCGCAGGCGATACCTTCCTCGTGGTTGACGAAGACCGTACAGCTCGTCAGATTGCAGCATCGCGTGAAGCGCGTGCTCGCAACGCTGAATTGGCTAAGCGTCGCAAGCGCACCACTATCGATGACGTACTTCGTACGCTCGAAAAGGGTGAAGTCGCAGAACTCAAGATCATCATCAAGGGTGACGTTTCCGGTTCGGTTGAAGCACTCGAAGATGCCTTGTTGGCTATTGACGTCGGCGACGAAAACGTGCTGTTGCGCGTTATTCACCGCGGCGTAGGTGCGATCACCGAGAACGATGTGACACTCGCTTCTGCTTCAGACGCGATGATCATCGGCTTCAACGTGCGTCCAGAAGGCAAGTCGCGTGACTTGGCTGAGCGTGAAGGCGTTGAAGTTCGTTTCTACAACGTCATCTATGGCGTTATCGACGACATCGAGTCATCGCTTAAGGGCATGCGTAAGGCTGAATACGAAGAGGCCGAATTGGGTACCGCAGAAGTTCGCGACGTATTCCGTTCGTCCAAGTTCGGCAACATCGCAGGTTGCATGGTTCTCACCGGTGAGATCAAGCGCAAGGCGAAGGCTCGTTTGATCCGCGATGGCGTTGTCGTTAGCGACACGGTCAGCATCGATACATTGCGTCGATTCAAGGATGATGCCACTGAAGTTCGTGAAGGCTTCGAGTGCGGTATCGGTCTTGGCTCATTCAATGACATCAAGGTTGGCGACGTAATCGAGACCTACGAAATGCGCGAAAAGGTTCGCGCCTAAAGGAGGCACTCGTGGTTGACGCCGCACGCGCTCGCCGCTTAGGTGAGCGCATCCAGGAGATCGTTGCCGAGACGCTCGAGATGAAGATCAAGGATCCTCGTCTGGGTTTCATCACGGTTACCGATGCCCGTTTATCGCATGACTTGATGGACGCAACGATCTTTTACACGGTTTATGGGTCAGAAGAAGAAGCAACAGCTACGGCTGCAGCTTTGGAATCGTCCAAGGGCTTGATTCGCACCGAGATCGGAAAGCGCACTGGAATTAAATTCACGCCAACTGTGGCTTTCATTCGTGATGCTCTTCCCACAAACGTGAAGCAAATTGACGATCTACTCGCTGCTGCTGCCCAAGCTGATCGAGAGTTGCACGAACGTGCCGCCGGTGCACAATTTGCTGGCGAATCGGATCCGTACAAGCGCGAAGGCAACGAATAGTCATGTCGTCCTACCCAACAGCTCCAGATTGGTCAGGCGCAGTCGCTGCATTGCACCAAGCCGACTCTGTGTTGTTGATTGCTCATGTCACTCCAGATGCTGACGCATTGGGATCGGCATTGGCATTAGGGCTCGCGTTGAAGTCGCTAGGAAAAAAAGTTCAAGTCTCGGTGGGAGAGCCCGATTTCCAGGTTCCGTCATCGTTGAACTTTTTACCAGGGCTTGATCTAGTCGTCACACCTGAACAAGCCGACTCTGCGGACGTTGTAGTCGTCTGTGATACGTCATCATCTGAACGCCTTGGCGTCTTAGCTGATTTCGTTTCGGCATCAGCAATTTCTATTGCGATCGATCATCATCCGACCTTTAACGGATTTGGCACGATCCACATCATCGATCCCGAATCACCTGCGACAGCGGCACTCGCGTTGAAATTGATCGACTTGCTTGATGTCACTTTGACTCGCGATATTGCTTCAGCAATTTACGCGGGTCTGGCAACTGATACGGGTTCCTTTAAGTTCCAGTCGACGACATCAGAAACGTTACGTACTGCAGCACGTTTATTCGACGCCGGAATTCAACATAGCGATCTGGCTCGCAAATTGTTTGATGACGAACCATTTGATGCCCTGCGGGTACTAGGCGTGGCACTTGAACGCGCGGTTCTGGTTCCAACTGCTGTTGGTGGCAGGGGATTGGTGTACACAACTGTCAGTTCATATGACCGAGGTGAGTTGCCCGAACTCGCGATGGAAAGAGTCATTGATACGTTGCGTCGAACCACAGAGGCCGAGGTTGCAGCAGTATTCAAGCAGACTGACGAAGGCGTGTGGAAGGGTTCATTGCGAAGCAAAACCTCCATCAATGTCGGTGAAGTTGCTGGATCACTCGGTGGTGGCGGCCACAAGTATGCGGCCGGCTACACAGGAACAAGCGATGTGGACCAGATGGTCATCGATTTAATAAGCGAACTTGATCGCGCGGCAGGTGCCTGACGTGTCTATCGACGGAATTGTTCTTGTTGATAAACCCGAAGGCCCAACATCGCACGATGTGGTGGCGGCTTGTCGCAAGATTTTTAATACGCGCAAAGTGGGTCACGCTGGAACTCTTGACCCCATGGCCACTGGAATGTTGGTCATTGGAATTGGCCGCGCGACACGTTTACTTGGGCACTTGGCCGCGCATGACAAGGAATACATTGCCGTTATGCGGCTAGGTCAAGCCACCGAAACGGATGATGCACAAGGTGAGCTAACGTCACAAGCGCCTGCCGATCACATCACAGATGACCAGATTCTCGAAGTGATTCGTGGATTTCGCGGGCACATTCAACAGCGGCCCAGCAAGGTCAGTGCCATCAAAGTTGATGGCAAACGGGCATACGCCCGAGTCCGCGCAGGTGAAGACATCGAACTTCCAGCGCGAGAAGTCACTGTCCAAGATATCGAAATCATTGAGATCAATCGGGATTCACAACTTCACGTGATTGACGTTTCAGTTCGCGTCGTGTGTAGCGCTGGAACCTACATCCGAGCACTGGCGCGAGACATTGGCGAGCAGATTGGCGTTGGTGGGCATCTCACGTTATTGCGACGCACCCGTTCAGGCTTGTTCTCAGCCATGACGCCGCTTGAAACGCTCAAAGAGAATCCAGCAATGGTTTCACTAGAAGAAGCATTACGTACGGCATTTCCTGTCGTCACTCTTAACGATGAAGATGCCGATAAGGCTCGTCATGGTCGAACGGTGACGGCACCACTAGAGGCAGAAGAAGGCCTTAGTGGGATTTTCGATGAAGCGGGTAACCCCATTTCGCTTGCAACTATCGAGGACAACAAGGTCGTACCTATGGTGGTGTTTGTCGGTGCCGAATAAAACTGTCGTCACGATTGGTGTTTTCGACGGCGTCCATGCCGGACATCGTGAACTGATCTCCCAAGCTCGACGTATTGCCGATCAACGTGGTGCTTCGCTTACTGTTGCTTCGTTTGATCCCCATCCAGCATCGGTGCTGCGACCTGAATCATTTGCTGGATTGTTAACGCTTCCAGAGCGACGAAGAGAGTTGCTACTTGCCTGCGGCGTCGATCATGTCGAGTACCTAGCGTTCGACGATGCTATGCAAACAATGGATCCGGCTTCGTTTGTTGAAGATGTACTCGTAGCGCAATTAGGCGCAGATGTCGTCATGGTCGGCGCAAATTTTCGGTTTGGCAACAAGGCCGAAGGTGATATCGATTCTCTCAAACTCCTTGCTCCGAAGTTTGGTTATGAAGTTGTAGTCGTTGACCTTGTTGGTGACGATTCAACTTGGTCGTCAACGCGCATCCGCAATCTCATCGTGGATGCAGATGTTGCGCGTGCGGCTCATTTATTGGGGCGCAACCATCGCCTCTGTGGTGAAGTGGTTCACGGAGATCATCGGGGCCGCGAACTTGGATTTCCCACCGCAAATCTTCGCCTCGATGGTCCCTTGACCATTCCTGGTGACGGTGTGTATTCAGCGCTGATGCTCTGGAACGATCAAGTGTGGCCCTCTGCTGTCAGTATCGGTACAAATCCGACATTTGATGGCGTGATTGGACGTCGAGTTGAAGCATTCGTGATTGATCAGAGTGGCTTAGACCTGTATGGCGAACACATTTGCCTTGATTTCATTGACTTTGTGCGTCCTATGGCCAAATTTGAAGGCTTGGATGACTTAATCCTGGCGATGAACGGCGATGTTGATAAAGCGCGCACCCAAATCGCGGATTTCCTTGATTTGCAAGGTAACTGATACCTTTAAGGCTGACGGTTCCGGGGCGGGCGCCCCGTAACTCGCGACTATCCAAGCGCCCGAGAGGAATACTCATGTCACTTGACTCAAAGATCAAGCAAGAAATCATCGCAGAATACGGCACCAAGCCAGGCGATACCGGAAGTCCAGAAGTTCAGATCGCGATTATGACTCGCCGTATCAACGACTTAACTGGCCACCTCAAGACTCACAAGCATGATCACCACAGCCGCCGCGGTTTGCTGCTGCTCGTAGGTCAGCGTCGTCGCCTTCTCGATTACTTGACGAAGACCGACATCAATCGCTACCGCGCGATCATCGAAAAGCTCGGCATCCGCCGCTAGTTTTTCACCCTGGGCCCGTACCGATAGTCGGGCGGGCCTTGGGGTAACCCTCGCACCAGGTGAGGTATTCGGTCCTCGGTAGTGGTGTTCGGCTAGGAAGCCGCGCACTTCGATCGAAGATCGACATACCTAATGTGCGAAACGGTTACTCCGTTTTTCTACAGTTAGGAAACCAGAATGTCTGAAGTACATTCAAGTGTTGCCATCATCGACAACGGTTCGTATGGCAAACGTGAAATCAAATTCGAAACCGGTCGCTTGGCTCGCCAGGCAAACGGCACCGCCTCAGTTTTTCTTGATGGCGAAACCATGTTGCTTTCCGCAACAACCGCAGGAAAGTCACCTAAGGATCAGTTCGACTTCTTCCCACTGACCGTGGATGTTGAAGAGCGTATGTATGCTGTCGGCCGTATCCCAGGCTCATTCTTCCGCCGCGAAGGTCGTCCAAGCGAAGACGCAATCCTTACGTGCCGTCTGATTGACCGCCCATTGCGTCCATCATTCGTTAAGGGACTTCGTAACGAAGTTCAGGTTGTTGTCACTGTTATGGCGCTCAACCCAGTTGAGCTCTACGACGTCATCGCGATCAACGCTGCATCAATGTCAACACAGCTTGCTGGTTTGCCATTCTCAGGTCCGATCGGTGGCGTTCGCGTTGCTTTGATCAACGGCCAGTGGGTTGCATTCCCAACACACGACCAGCTCGAAGACGCAGTCTTTGACATGGTCGTTGCTGGTCGCGTTGTCGAAGACGACGTTGCAATCATGATGGTTGAAGCAGAAGCAACCGAGCGCACAATTGACCTCATCAAGGGCGGCGCAACAGCACCGACCGAAGAAGTTGTTGCTCAGGGACTTGAAGCTGCAAAGCCTTTCATCCGCACCTTGTGTGAAGCACAAAGCGCACTTGCTGCTGTTGCTGCCAAGGAAGTTAAGGAATTCCCAATCTTCCTTGATTACGAAGGTGACGTTTACGCTGCAGTTGAAACAGCAATCGGTACCGAACTTGCTGCTGCACTCACAATCGCTGGCAAGCAGGAGCGCGAAACTGAACTTGATCGCGTTAAGGAACTTTGTGTTGAGCGCGTAGGCGCACAATTCGAAGGTCGCGAAAAGGAAGTTAGCGCAGCACTTCGCTCGGTGACAAAGAAGCTCATTCGTACTCGCGTCCTCAAGGACAAGATCCGTATGGATGGCCGTGGTCTTGCTGACATCCGTACTCTTTCAGCTGAAGTTGAAGTTCTGCCTCGCGTACACGGTTCGGCATTGTTCGAACGTGGCGAAACCCAGATCCTCGGCGTTACCACCTTGAACATGCTCAAGTTGGAACAGCAGTTGGATACGTTGTCACCGGTAACCGTGAAGCGTTACATGCACAACTACAACTTCCCGCCTTACTCAACTGGTGAAACCGGTCGTGTCGGTAGCCCGAAGCGTCGCGAAATCGGCCACGGTGCACTTGCAGAGCGCGCTCTACTTCCAGTACTTCCAAAGCGCGACGAGTTCCCTTACGCAATCCGTCAGGTTTCTGAAGCGCTTGGTTCTAACGGTTCAACCTCAATGGGTTCAGTTTGTGCATCGACAATGTCGCTACTTAACGCTGGTGTCCCATTGAAGGCGATGGTTGCCGGTATTGCAATGGGTCTGATCTCAGACGTCATTGATGGCAAGACGGAATATGTTGCGCTAACCGACATCCTCGGTTCCGAAGATGCATTCGGCGACATGGACTTCAAGGTTGCAGGTACTAAGGAATTCGTTACCGCGCTTCAGCTTGATACCAAGCTCGATGGCATCCCAGCATCTGTTCTTGCTGGCGCTTTGAACCAAGCTAAGGATGCTCGTTTGACCATTCTTGAAGTTATGGGCGAAGCGATCGATCAGCCAGACGAAATGTCACAGTACGCACCTCGCATCATCACTGTGAACATTCCTGTCGACAAGATCGGCGAAGTGATTGGTCCAAAGGGCAAGATCATCAACCAGATCCAAGAAGAAACTGGCGCTGACATCAGCATCGACGATGACGGTACCGTCTACATCGGTGCAAGCAATGGTGAAGCTGCTGAAGCAGCTCGCAACCAGGTCAACGCAATCGCAAACCCAAGCATGCCTGAGGTAGGCGAGCGTTACATGGGTACCGTCGTGAAGACCACGAACTTTGGTGCATTTGTTTCGTTGTCACCAGGCAAGGACGGTCTGCTACACATCAGCCAGCTTCGCAAGCTTTCGGGCGGCAAACGTGTTGAGCAAGTAGAAGACGTTGTGAAGGTTGGCGACAAGGTTCACGTTGAAATCGCTGAAATCGATCCACGCGGCAAGCTTTCGCTTGTTCCAGTGGTCGAAGGCGAAGAAGCGGCTGCCGAAGAATCCGGCGACGAAAGCTAAGCGTGACTAAGAAATCTGACCGTGTGGTCCTGGGAAGCGAACAGCCTCTCGGGACCACACGCACATTACTGACTGCCGAGCAAGGCGGTCTAGTAAAGCGCACTGTTCTTCCAGGTGGATTGCGCATCATTACTGAATACATGCCGACCGTTCGCTCAGCAGCAATTGGCATCTGGGTTAACGTGGGTTCGCGCGACGAAGTTGCATCGCAAACCGGTTCGGCCCATTACCTTGAACATTTGCTTTTCAAGGGAACGAAAACTCGTTCAGCACTCGACATCTCATCATCCATTGATGCTGTCGGCGGCGAGATGAATGCGTTCACATCGAAAGAAGTGACGTGCTTTTACACACGCGTACTTGATACCAGCGTCCCGACAGCCATTGATGTACTCGTTGACATGATCACCAGCGCAACGATTGCTACTGGTGACGTTGATCAAGAGCGTTCCGTTGTTCTTGAAGAAATTTCCATGCGTGATGACGATCCATCTGACATCGTCCACGAACATTTTGCTAAGGCTATGTTTGGCGACGCACCTTTGGGTCGCTCAATTCTTGGAACTGTAGCCAACATTGAATCGTTATCGCGTCGTTCAATTCACGGTTTCTATCGCAAGGACTACACACCAGATCGTTTAGTCGTTGCTGTCGCTGGAAACGTAGATCACGCAACTGTCGTCAAGCTTGTTCGCAAGGCTTTCGCCAAGGGTGGCATGGATCTCTCGGGCGACACCAAGCCATTCGTTGGTACGTCGAGCAAAGTTAAGATCGCTCGGACTGCTGGTTTTTCCAAGTTCAACAAGGTGACTGAACAAGCGAACGTGGTCATCGGAGTGCCTGGTATTCATCGCAATGACGAGCGCCGATTCCAGCTCTCGGTATTGAACGCTGCGCTTGGCGGCGGCATGTCGAGCCGTTTGTTCCAGGAAGTTCGCGAAAAGCGAGGCTTGGTTTATTCAACGTATTCATTTGCTCAGCAATATGCCGACACCGGCGTCGTTGGTGTTTATGCAGGTTGCCAGCCAAAGCGCTTGGATGCTGTGCGTGAGGTTATGTCGGATGTCCTCGCAGACGTTGCAGTCAATGGCATTACACAGGCAGAGCTTGATCGGGCAAAGGGTCAAGTAACTGGCGGAATGGTGCTCGGGCTCGAAGACACGTCGAGCCGTATGAGCCGCATTGCACGAAACGAAATGAATAATGGTTATGTGCCTTCGGTGACTGACATTCTTGATGAGGTTAACGCCGTGACACTTGAGGAAGTTCGCACTCTTGCACATCATGTGTGGTCACAAGAAATGCAGACTGTCGTTGTAGGACCGGAGTAAATCATGATTCGTGTCGGTGTACTTGGCGCAAAAGGCCGAATGGGCGCAACTGTGTGCGACGCAATCAATGCCGCAGACGACATGGAGTTGGTTACTGCCTTGGATCAAGGCGATTCACTCGATCAGCTTGTCTCCAATGACGCGCAGGTTGTCGTTGATTTCACGGTTCCTGAATCTGTCATGGATAACCTCACGTTCGCCCTTGCCAACAACATTCATGCTGTCGTGGGCACAACAGGGTGGGACGATGCCCGACTAGGTCAGGTTCGTTCCCTGCAAGCCTCGTCAGAAGCGAATGTTCTTATTGCTCCAAACTTTGGATTAGCCGCTGTATTGATGATGCAGTTTGCAGCCAAGGCGGCACCGTACTTCGACAGTGTTGAGATTGTTGAACTTCACCATCC
>CANFIL010000050.1 GCA_947447095.1 Actinomycetota bacterium
CAACACCCTTACGACCCACGATGTAAGGAACTGGCTCTACACCTTCTTCGCGCAATAGTGCGTTGAGGCCTTAGCCTTCCTTGATGATCGCGGATGAGTAAGCGCCAGCAAGACCACGGTCTGCTGTGAGCAGGATGACTGCAGCGCGCTTACGACCCTCTGGAGCTGTAGCGAGCGGATGCTTGCTATTGCCGTGCGTGACTGCAGCGGAAATAGCGCGCAACAATTCCTGGGTGTACGGCAAAGAAGCGTCAACGCGCTGCTGCGCCTTGACGATACGCGAAGACGCAATGAGTTCCATTGCCTTCGTGATCTTCTTTGTCGCCTGAACGGACTTAATCCGTCGGCGATAAACCCTGAGTTGTGCGCCCACTGTTAGCCCTGAACCTTCACGATCTGGGTTGGGTCGATGTCGTCAGCTTCAATGGCAGCAACTGGCTCATCGTTGACCAATGAATGGCCAGCGGTGGTTGCGAACTGCTTCTTGAATTCGCCGATTGCCTTTTCGAGCTGACCGATGCTGTCATCTGACAAATCAGTTGTGCTGCGAATGGTCTCGAAGATGCCACCGAGGTTGCGCTCTACGTGATCAAGGAATTCGGTGTCAAAACGACGGATGTCTTCAACTGGAACGTCATCAAGGTTGCCCGAGGTGCCGGCCCATACAGAAACAGCTTCACGCTCCATGGACTGTGGCTGGTACTGGCCCTGCTTCAACAGTTCAACAAGACGTGCGCCGCGCTCAAGCTGAGCCTTCGATGCAGCATCAAGATCGGAACCGAATGCAGCGAATGCTTCGAGCTCACGGAACTGTGCGAGGTCAAGACGTAGACGACCAGCAACCTTCTTCATTGCCTTTGGCTGTGCTGAACCACCAACGCGAGATACCGAAATACCTACGTTGATAGCAGGACGAACACCTGAGTTGAAGAGGTCTGATTCAAGGAAGCACTGACCGTCGGTGATCGAAATAACGTTAGTCGGAATGTATGCCGATACGTCATTCGCCTTGGTTTCGATGATTGGAAGACCAGTCATCGAGCCTGCGCCGAGTTCGTTCGAGAGCTTTGCACAACGCTCAAGAAGGCGTGAGTGCAAGTAGAAAACGTCACCTGGGTAGGCTTCACGGCCTGGCGGACGGCGAAGAAGAAGCGATACCGCGCGGTAAGCCTCAGCTTGCTTTGATAGGTCATCAAAGATGATCAGAACGTGTTGGCCGTTGTACATCCAGTGCTGGCCAATTGCCGAACCGGTGTAAGGAGCCAAGTACTTGAAGCCCGCTGGGTCAGATGCTGGAGCAGCAACGATTGTGGTGTATTCCATCGCGCCGAATTCTTCGAGTGCGCCCTTAACAGCAGCAATCGTTGAACCCTTCTGGCCGATAGCAACGTAGATGCACTTAACCTGCTTGGTGGGATCGCCCGATTCCCAGTTCTGCTTCTGGTTCAAGATGGTGTCGATTGCAACAGCAGTCTTACCGGTCTGACGGTCACCAATGATCAGCTGACGCTGTCCACGACCAATAGCAGTCATAGCGTCAATGGCCTTGAGGCCGGTCAACATTGGTTCCTTAACTGGCTGACGTTCAACAACGGTTGGTGCCTGCAGTTCAAGAGCACGACGACCCTCTGCTGCGATTGGGCCCTTGCCGTCGATTGGGTTACCTAGTGGGTCAACAACGCGACCTAGGAAGCCATCGCCAACTGGCACCGAGAGAATCTCGCCAGTGCGCTTTACAACCTGACCTTCGGCGATGCCTGAGCCATCACCTAGGAGCACTGCACCGATTTCGCGAACATCAAGGTTCAAAGCAAGGCCAAGGAGGCCACCTTCGAACTCAAGAAGTTCGTTTGTCATTGCTGAGTGAAGGCCTTCGACGCGTGCGATACCGTCACCGGTCTCGGTTACGTGTCCGACTTCCTCACGCGAGGTGCCAGGTGCAAAGGACTCGACATTGCGAGCGATTGCATCGCGGATCTCTTCCGGGCGGATCGAGAGTTCCGTCATGGTGTCCTGCTTTCTTCTCTTCGTTTTATTGGTCTGTTAGGCCAGTAGTGATCTACGGGCATGTTCGAGGCGGGTAGCTACGGTGCCGTCGATGATTTCTTCACCGAGCTTTACCGAGATGCCTCCGATTACTGAAGGTTCAATTGCAACGTTTACGCGAACCTGCTTGCCAGTGATTTTGGCAAGTGCGGTTGCAAGACGTGCAGTTTGTGATTCATCAAGTGCAACTGCGCTGGTCACTTCGGCAACTACCTGATTGCGCTGAGCTGCAGCGAGGGCGGTCAGTTGGTCAACAACTGAATCCACGCGGCGGCCACGCAAGTTAGCGGCGAAGTAGGCAAGCACGGACTGGGTCGCGGCATCTGCCTTGGCTGCGAGTAGGTCCTTCACAACAGCAGCCTTGGAAGCTGATGTCAGTGATGGCGCAGTCAATGTCATCTGAAGTTCAGGCGATGCATCTACTGCACGTCCGAACATAAAGATTTCATCTTCTACTCGATCAAGTGAGCCGGAACTCTGAGCAGCGCTGAATGCAGCTTGTGCACCCAGGATCTCGATCGCGTCAATCAAGTCGCGATCTGACGACCAACGATTAGCGACAACTTCACCGAGAACCTCGATTGTTGCGACGCTAACTTTGCCACCAAGAATGTCCTTGATGAGGGCCTGGCGTCCAGCAACTGTCTGACCACTGTCAGCAAGTGTCTGGCGCAATGACTTCTCATCTGCGATGAGCGATGCAACCGCGAATAACTCAAGCGACAAGGTTGACAGATCACCTTGTCGGGAGCCTAAAGACTCCTGAACTTTTGTCAGACTTCCGCGGGATGCGCCGATCATTTGTTTGCTGCCTGCGCTTCCAAGTCAGTGATGAAGCGGTCCACTGTGGCACGAGCACGAGCATCGTCAGAGAGCGTTTCGCCCACGACTTTGCCTGCAAGAGTTAGCGCCAGGTCGCTTACATCGCGGCGTAGCGATGTCAATGCCTGTGCACGTTCGGCCTCCATTTGTGCTTGAGCACGCTCGGTGACAGCAGCAGCGGCAGCTGTTGCTTCACTCTTTGCGGCGTCAATCATGGCGGTCTTCTCTGCTTGTGCTTGAGCACGAATGTTCGCAGCTTCGGTACGGGCTTCGGCCAGTTGCGCACGGTACTGATCAAGAAGGGCTGTTGCCTCTGCTTGTGAGTCCTCTGCACGCTTCAGGCCACCCTCAATTGCATCCGCGCGCTCTTCAAGAGTCTTGTTGATCGCAGGGAATGCGAACTTTGCAAGCATGAAGAAGACGATGGCAAATGCAATCGTGCCGATGATCAGTTCATCGAGCGGAACCCGCAGGATGTTCTGCTGCTCGGCTTCCGAGGCAAGAATGTGAATCACGAGATAAGTCCTTTAAGGGATTACTTACCGAATACGAATGGAACGACGAAGCCGATCAGAGCCAAAGCTTCAGCAAGCGCGAAGCCAAGAATCATGTTCTGGCGGATAACACCGTAGGCCTCAGGCTGGCGGGCAATTGCCTGCACACCTTGACCGAAGATGATGCCGATACCGATGCCAGGACCGATAGCTGCAAGACCGTAGCCGATGGAGCCTAGTGAGCCCGTTACTTCTGCAAGAAGCGACATAACTTATTCCTTCTGTCGAGAGCTAGAGGCTTGTCCCCTAACCCAGGTTTTGTTATTTAGTTATTCCGTCCGAGACATTGGTCTCGACCGAAGTCTTAGTGTTCTCCGTGAATCGAGCCGCCGATGTACACCGCAGCAAGAAGCGTGAAGATGAATGCCTGAAGACCTTGAATGAACATTTCGAAGCCGGTCAGGACAACTGTGACGCCAAATGATGTTGCTGAACCCAAGATGCCGATCACTGACGGAGACAGCAAGTACCAAGCACCCACGGTGAACGTCGTAATGAGCAAGTGGCCCGCGAACATGTTGGCGAACAAACGGATTGACTGCGTCACTGGACGAGTCACAAAAAGCTGAAGTAGTTCAAGTGGGGTAAGCAGTACATACATTGCCTTTGGCACGCCTGGAGGGAATGCGGCGTCCGTGATGAACTTTGTTCCTTGGTGCTTGAAGCCCAGGAACATGTATGTGAAGTACACGATCAATGTCAGAGCAACAGGGAAAGCCAAGCTCGACATGATTGGGAATTGTGCGCCTGGAACTACACCCATGAGGTTGGAGATCCAGACAAAGAAGAAAAGTGAGGTAAGGAATGGAACGAACTTGTCGCCATCCTTGCCGATAACTTCGCGGGCGATCTGATCGCGCACAAAGGTGTAAGCCATTTCGCCAAGCGCTTGCAATTTGCCAGGCACAAGTTTTGGAGAGCGGAAGGCACTCATAAAGAATGCGATAACAACTGTTGCTACGAGGGCAACAAGGATGACTGCCTTGGAGATTGTGAAATCCATGCCGAAGATGTTGAGCGTTGCATATGGCTCAAGGAAAAAGATATCGGCGCTAGGAGCGGGGAAACCACAGCCGTTATCACCATTGAGGTGACAACTTTCTGCGGCAACGCTGCCTACAGCGGTGAAGACGCTCATCGCTTACGGATTCCTCCGGTCACTCGTAGTGGTGCTGCGACTCATTGCCGAAACACGTGCGTATGTGATGTACAACGCGAGAACCATTCCAAGGAGTAGACCCGCGGCCATGAAAGCTGCTTGGTGTCCGAGCCAACGCCCGACTAACCATCCAAGCCCGCCATACAGAAGCATCCCCGCGGTCAATGTACTGACGGAACGCCAGGCCATATCGGCAGTTTGTCGACTGTCGTCGCTATTGGGGAATTTAGCGTCCGGTGCCTTCATTGCATCGCTAGGTTAGCAGGTAATTTCACTGTTGGTGATATGGGGGTCGGTCGTCGGTTGGGGTGTAGGTCGGTCCGGATCCGGGTTCGACATACAAGACCTTCTCGGAACCGAACGCCCATACTTCTGCCCCAGTCCAGACCAGGGTGCAAACCAAGACTGAAAGTGCAAAAACCTTGGTATCAAAAGCTGTGGTGTTCTTGAAAACTAACAACAATCCGAACAAAACTGCGATCTTGACCAAGTACATGGTCAAAGCGACTGTCATCGCCATCGTTGGGTTGGTACGCAGCACACGATTAAGGAGGACCTGACCGATGGTGAAGAAGATCACCACGATGGCTGCGCCGAATGCAGCGCCGATCATGCCGGGCGTGCCCTTGAGGACTGATGCGGCGATCGTGACGATGACACCGGCAATGGCTGTTGGCACGGCTGCCTTGATGATGATGTTGTTTCCACTCACGTACCAAGTCTGGCACACCTGCAAGCGCAGTGAAACTATCCTGAAATTTCTTGCAATGCGCCGATTGATGCAGCATCCGCAGGTGGGTGCTTAACCCACATCCCTAAACAGACCGCAGCAATTGCAATGGCAAGAACAGTGATCCATAGCGGAATAAAGGCGGTACTCACCGCACCGAATGCAATCACCGCAGTAAACGTCGTCATGATCAAGACCGCTCGCTCTTGCCCATGTCCAAGTGCTAGCAAACGGTGATGCAAATGAAGTTTGTCTGGAGCAAACGGAGATCGACCACTGCGAGTTCGGCGAAGGACGGCAAGTATGAGATCAAGAAGCGGCACTGCCAAAACTGAGAACGGAAGCAAGACCGGCAAAAAGACTGGCAAGAGCGCTCCGCCGCTTACTCCCCCAGGATCGACTTGGCCTGTCACCATGATGGAGCTGGCGGCCAACATAAGGCCGATCAACATCGAGCCGGTATCGCCCATAAATATTCGAGCGCGATACCAATTGTGTGGCAAGAATCCTGCGCACACTCCGACCAAAGCTGCGGACACCAAAGTTGCAAGAGCTGCACGCTGATAGCCATTCGCCACCGACAAGAAATATGAATATGCAAAGAATGCTGCAGCACCTACGCCAACAATGCTGGCAGCAAGACCGTCGAGACCATCAACCATGTTGACTGCATTGATGCTAACCAGAACGACAAATACTGTGACGAGTACCGACAACGATGGATCAAGAATGTAGGTGCCATTAATCGGCAGCCACACAAACGTGACACCTTGCATTGCCATCACACTTGCAGCAAGTACTTGACCAACAAGTTTGGTTGGTGCATCGAGTGCCCAACGGTCGTCTGCAAGACCAAGAGCAAGAATGATGAGCGCTCCGAGTGCCAGTGCAGTGATCTGCTTTCGATCATTAAAGATCGTGCTCATCAGTGGCAGATGTGCTGCGACCATTACAGCAACGCACAGACCACCAAACATGGCTAACCCACCCCAACGCGGCGTCGTGGATTTATGAACGTCTCGATCGCGTACTTGGGCCATCGCGCCAAAGCGAATAGCAAGGACGCGCGCGAGTGGAGTCAGCAAATACGTGGCTGCGGCAGCAGCGGCCAGACATAAAAGGTACTCACGCATAGGGAAAGCGTAGACCCCTAATCACACGAAATATCGAAAAGTGGCGCCTCCCCATGTATAGGAAGGCGCCACTTCAACGACTTTTAGAAACTAATTCATCCAATTTATGGTCGTGGGTATGCAGGGAACTTGCTGACGAGTGCGTTGACTTCTTCCTTAACTGCAGCATGTTCACTCGCGGAATCAGTATTGATGGCGCGTGCGATAAAGCTTGCAACCTGCTTCATCTCTTCGGTTCCCATGCCCTGAGTGGTAACCGAAGGTGTACCGATTCGGATACCGCTTGAAACGCTCGGTGGAGCTGGATCGTAAGGAATGGAGTTCTTGTTCAGAACAATTCCCGAAGCGCCACTTCGTGCTTCAGCTTCCTTGCCCGTAACGCCAATGCCCTGAAGATCAAGGAGAGCAAGGTGCGTATCAGTTCCACCGGTGACAGCGCGAAGTCCATGACCGACGAGTTCAGAAGTAAGTACCTGTGCGTTCTCGATGACGTTCTTTGCGTATGCCTGGTATTCAGGTGTCATGCACTCCTTGAGCGCAACAGCCTTGGCAGCGATGACGTGCATCATCGGGCCACCCTGCATCATCGGGAAGACAGCCTTGTCGATTGTGGCGGCATGCTCAGCCTTGGACAAGATCATGCCGCTTCGTGGGCCACGCAAAACCTTGTGTGTAGTGAACGAGACGACGTCTGCATATGGAACTGGCGAAGGAATCGCCTTACCTGCAACGAGACCGATGAAGTGCGCTGCATCAACGTGCATGATTGCACCAACTTCGTCGCAGATTTCGCGAATTGCTTTGAAGTCAATCAAACGCGGGATTGCGGAACCACCAGCAAGAATCAACTTCGGCTTGTGCTCACGAGCTAGAGCGCGCAATTGGTCGTAGTCGATATCTTCCGAGCCTTCGGCTACACCGTAATGAACCGGGTTGAACCACTTCGAACTGTAGGACACGCTCGCGCCGTGCGTGAGGTGACCACCGTGTGGCAACGCCATTGCAAGGAATGTGTCACCAGGGTTGAGGAACGCGCCGAACACAGCAATGTTTGCGCTCGCACCTGAGTGTGGCTGAAGGTTTGCATGATCTGCATCAAACAACTTCTTGGCACGTTCGATACCAAGTGTCTCTGCAACGTCAACAACTTCACAGCCGCCGTAGTAACGCTTGCCTGGGTAACCTTCGGCGTACTTGTTGCTCAAGGTTGAACCAAGAGCGGTCAGTACTGAAGGTGAGGTGAAGTTCTCGCTGGCAATGAGCTGAAGGCCATTGCGCAAACGCGAGAGCTCGTTGACAAGCACATCTGCGATTTCTGGATCGCTGGCTTGTAGCTCGTTGAAGTCGGAACCGATGAATGTCTCACTCATAGAAAGAGTGTAGGAGGTATTGGAGGATGCGCGAGTTGTCAGGCTGTTGCTTTGATGATCATGGGAGCAACATCACGAAGTTGAGCCAATGTCAAAGCGCCTTCACGGACAAGCCGCAGTGCATCAGTTGTGGCGTCAAGGACACTTGAGACAGTTCCAGATAGTGAACCCGCATCAACAAAGTAGGCCACTGCATCTCCCAGCGAACTCTGTGCTTCTTCAATGGTGACAACAGGATTGGCTAGCGACTGCTGTGCGCCTGTCAAGACAACCGGACCAATCGCCTCGAGAATTTGTAATGCAATCTCATGTTGTGGAACACGCACCGCCACCGCATTGTCACGTGACCCGATGTTCCACGACAGCGAATCTTGAGCAGCGGTCAACATCGTCAGCGGTCCTGGCCAAAACGCGTTTGCAACATCGATGGCCATAGTTGATAGTCGAGCAATGCCATTGATGGTCTGAAGGCTGCCGGCGCCGATCGGTAGCGACACATCGCTTACTTGGTTCTTCGCGATACGAAGGCTAGTTACTGCACTTGCGTGGAAGGCATCACAGATGACGGCATACGACGTGTCAGTTGGGATGACGACAAGCTCGCCAGAGCGAACAGCGTCAGCAATCATCTGCAACGTTGTTGCGTCAATTCCTGAACGTGCATCGATGACTTGACTCATAATGAGTCAAGTCTGCCAGATCGAGCCGTCACATAACGCGGCAACTGGTTGTAGTCCTTGTAATCAACGGGATCAATCCAACCCTCGAGTAATTCAAGGACTGATTCCCCTTGAACATCTGCATGTTCCATACCGAACAATCCGCTTGGAATAAGTAATTCGTGTGCCACAGCAATGACGCCACGAGCAACATCAAATCCATCACTGCCGCCGAAGAGCGCCATGTGTGGATCATGGTCACGAACCTCAGGTTCACGCGGAATCATTGCATCAGGAATATACGGAGGATTTGTTGCAACCACAGCCACCGATCCATTCAATGATTCCAGGATCGTGGCATCCGTTGCATCGCCTAGGTATGCGATTACCGCAGAGCCATTCTTTGATAACTGCTCCGCATATTGTGCAACGTTCTTGTTTAACCATTCGAATGCCTCGGGTGATTTTTCGACGGCATGAACAATGACGTTGGGCACTTCAGTAGCAATCGACAATGCAATCGCACCGCTACCTGCACAGAGTTCAACTGCAATTCCCCCACCGATGCCTTTCATCTCGTCGATGGCAACTTGTGCGAGTAACTCTGTTTCTGGGCGCGGAATAAAGACGCCAGGACCAACCAATAATTCAAGATGTCGGAAGTACGCCTTGCCCGTGAGATGTTGAAGCGGAATACGCGTAGCACGTTGCGCGATCAATGCAACGAAAGCAGCTTCATCGTCTTGGGAGATTTCCCGTTCCGAGAGAGCGCTCAGAGATTCATCATTCAACACATGCGCCAGAAGGTCTAGTGCGTTTTTTTGGGCACTCGTGACCTCAGCAGCTTCAAGCACAGTCGTGCCAGCCACAATCAAGTCACGTGCAGATGTCATTACTTTTCTTGTTCAGCCCGAAAGTGTGCAACAAGCGCATTGGCATGACCGTGCCCCATGGCGTATTCGCTCTTGAGCAGCGCAACCATTTCCATGTGCTTATCGATCTTGGCTTTCTTCAGGATCTTCATCCATTCATCAATCTTCTTGCCGTACTTGGCTTCGATAGATGGGAAATATGAGGCTGGACCTTTTACTTTTTCGGTCATTACTTCGCTTCTCCTAGATCAGCCAACTTGGCTTGCATGTCAGCTTCGATACACGCTTCAACAACAGGTTCTAATTCACCATTGAGCACGGCGTCAAGGTTGTTGGACTTGTAACCAACGCGGTGATCCGCAAGACGGTTTTCTGGGAAGTTGTATGTGCGAATGCGCTCGGAACGGTCAACGGTACGGACTTGGCTCTTGCGCAATTCACTTCCTGCAGCTGCAGCTTCTTCCTCAGCTAGCGCAAGCAAGCGGGCGCGAAGAATTCGCATTGCGGATTCCTTGTTTTGCAACTGGCTCTTTTCGTTCTGACACGACACAACGGTTCCCGTTGGTACGTGCGTGATACGCACAGCAGAGTCGGTGGTGTTAACGGACTGTCCACCAGGGCCGCTTGAACGGTAAACGTCGATACGTAGG
>CANFIL010000051.1 GCA_947447095.1 Actinomycetota bacterium
ATGGCTATAAGTACTTCAGCATGGTTGCAAACATTAATCTTGCTAACTCCACCGCGCTTTGGAATAACACTTCTGCAGAAGGCTGGGTGCCTATTGGCACCGACAACATTAGGTTTACTGGAACTTTTGATGGTCAAGGCCATACTGTGACCGGACTCAAGATCCATCGAAGCCAAAACCATCAGGGTATTTTCGGTTCTGCTGAACGAGCCGTATTTAAGGACTTTTCAATCACGGGAACCGTTACAACTTCTGAGAGCAATCAATATGTAGGTGGCTTAGTTGGATACGCAGAACGTTCTTCAATTAGCCATATCAACACGTCCGTCAACGTGACGGGAAGCGGTTCCATTGGAACTATTTCTGGCGGATGTAACTATGGAAACATATCGAATATTCATTCATCTGGAGACGTTACAGCAGTAGGAAGCGCTGGGTACATCGGTGGCATCTCTGGACAAAATAATTACACAAACATTGACCTGGTCTTCGCGACCGGTGATGTTATTGCAGACAATCAGTCGAATAGTGAATGGCATCAGGTTCAATATGTAGGTGGAGTAGCCGGATATTTCACTGGCGGAACAATTGCGAACTCGAGTTATACAGGAAACTTAGTTGGTAGTCGCTATGTAGGCGGCATCATGGGATATGGCTACGTTGGCATGCTGGATCACAATGCCTTTTCCGGAACAATTTCTGCTTCACACGGAACAAACAATCGACTTAACGCCTCCTATCTAGGCGGAATTGCGGGCTACTGGGAAGAAGGAGCCATTTCGAATTCACGTGTGTCTGGCTCTATTTCTGTCACGACTAATTCAAGTGATGGCAGCGAAATTTCTGAAAACATCGGTGGCCTAGTTGGCTACTTAGAATACGGTGTTGCTACACAAGCAGATGTCTCAACTGACCTAACTGTGAATTCCACAAAGAGTACACAAAGCAGCAAAATTGGCGGCATTGCGGGCACAGTAACAGCGACAGGAGTTTCAGATGTTTACTACCGAGGAAATTTGGTAGTAAATGATGTTGCCCGCGTTGGTGGAATTGTTGGCGATGCCGAAAATGGAGTCTCAGTAATTCGATCCGATAATTTAGGCTCGATGAAAATTGCAAGTGCATCGTCTTCATCACTTGGCCAAATCGGAGGCGTCATAGGTTATGGCGGAAACGGTGTACTTGTGAAAGGCACTTCGAATAAATCAAGCGTCGTAACTTCTGGTGCTTACTCAATAAATGTCGGCGGCATCGTTGGTTATGCAGAGGACGGCGTCATGATTGAAGATTCCTACAATCGAGGTAATGTTTCCGGACAGAACGTGGTTGGTGGAATTGTTGGATACTCGAACTCGAGAAGTCTAGAGATTTCTAACACTTACAACACCGGTCGAACGTCAGCTCGTCTCGCGTCTCACCCAAAGGTTGACGTCATTGTTGCCGAAGGCTGGGAGGAGTCAGCAACCTCTCGTACAAACACTTTCGACATGCAGACCACTGGCGCTTCTCGAAGTGCGACAGGTGCCGTTGGTAAATCGACGAAGGCCATGAAGTCGCAGTCCAGTTTTGTTGATTTGGGATGGTCAATCGGAGCGGCTGGATCGTTGTGGGCGATCGCCCCAGGAACAAATGACGGATATCCATTTATCAAGCCTGTTGCAGCTGTGAGCATCACTGTGTCGGCTGTTCGAGATTTATATGGTCCAGTGTCATTCAAGCAGGGTTCTTCAAAGCTAACAAAGAGCTCAAAGGCAAAACTGCTCACTTTTGTAGCAGCGATCAAGGCTGGTGGCTACAGCACTGTGACAGTAAAGTCGTACACGACCTCGACACACACATACCTGGCAGGAAAGCGCAACGACGCTGTTGTGAAATTCTTGAAGTCTCACGGCGTCACAGTGAAGATGTACAAGGAAGCGGTCACTCGCTCGAGTCAGAAGAAGAAGAACAAGATCTGGCTAGTGGCAATCAAGAAATCTTAATCAGGTTTCTATTGTTCGATATTGGCAAGAGACCTCAGGCAGGCGTTTCTGGCTCCAACCTGAGGTCTAGGCGTGCACCGATTCCATCAGTTCCATGCGTGATTGACCAAGCGTTCGCAATCGAGTCGTAAAGGGCGCTACCGAGGTTGGGCTTACCTAGTTGTGGTCCTACGCCATCGTCAATGACAGAAAGCACGTAATGAGCGTCTTTGCGTTCCATGACTACACCAACATGCACCGCATGTCCGTGACGAAATGAATTGAGCAATGCTTCTTCAATGACATTACTTATTTTGAAACTATCGAAATGTTTAAGTAGCTCAATTGTCTCTTGACTTATTGAAATCTCGAGTAGTCCGGTCCATGTTTGAATGAGGTTTGCCACGATGGCCTCAAATTCAAGATTTTGGTGAGCATGAAAACTTTGGAATGGGGCTTCTGCAAGTTGGCGAAGCGCGATTAATTCAGACTGAACCTTTTCGTGATCTTTGCTGTTCTTCGCGCTCGTGATCGTCATCGCTGCAGCCATGAGACGCGACTGCACTCTTCCGTGAATGTACTCAGTCATTTCCTTGAGGAGTTGGCGATTTACTTCAGTTGAAGCTCGTTCACGAACGCGACTTGAATCAAGTGAATCAATGAGATCAATTTCAATTCGTCGACGTTGAAATAGTAGGCCGTTAACAAGGCATGCAGCGCTGCACAACATCAGTAGCCAAAAGAAGTAGAGCAGCAGATTGCTCAGGTATGTGTGGAGTGAATCCCCAAAAATGATTCCATTCACTAGGAACGGCGAAACTGCACACATCATTACGGTAAAAGTCCAGCCAATAAAACCTAGGTGCGGCCATTTCGATAGCGCAAAGTTTCCTAAGGACAGGCTCAGCGACGTACAGAAGGCGATAACAGCAATTCGAATAAGAGGAGAGTCGTCCGGGCTGGATTGGAAAACAAAGCCCAAAGTAGTCACAATAATCGCCGTGGTCAGTGGAAGAGTTGGAAAGGCCTTTTGGCTAAGTACGGATCGGAAGAGTGCGAACCACGTTAGTTTGGGAAATTCTGTTTCCAGATCCTGTTGAAGTTGATCGGTAAGGGAGGTGAGCTGATCCCGACTAGCTCCAGCAAGTTTCAACAGTGCAGCATCTAATTCAGGTCCATCCAGCGATGGGTCTTCAAGCGAATCAATAATTTCCGTTAGCGCGGTGCTAAGTTCCTTTTCCACACCATCACGCGACTCGGCTGCCAAGGCCACCATGACGACGTCATTCGACATCCGACGGCTTTCCGAATCAGTCAGTTGAGTGATTCGTTCTAGACGGAGTGCGCGAATTCGGTGAAGTTCTGCATTGAGATAGGCCAAACTGACGACGCAAATCATAGAAATAACTGCAGCAGAAAAGCTGCGAGATAAATCAAGTCGGTCAACTGTTTGCTCGGGCGTTAGTCTTCTGAGGCAATACGAGACAAACGTGCCCTTGATGAATCCAATGACAAAGGCTACGGCAGCAAGGCTGGCAATTGTGGTTGATTGTTCGCTACGAGGGTGGAGGTACAGCAGGTTGTAAAGAGATAGCAATAAGTAGAAGAGACCATAGCTAAGGGCTGAAATGCCCAGCCATTGCCCGGGAGTAAGTAACTCACCATGCGCTGGCTGAGTGAAGAGAACCGAAACAATCGAAGTTGGTGCGAAAAGAATATAGGGGAGAGGTTGAATGATCCACTTGTTTGGAATTTCACCAAAACGCAGCCTAGATTGCACGAAATTTATCCTTGACCACGCATGCGGAAATACATGCGAGCAATGTGCACACGTTGATTAGAACTTGAGGTCTGCTTAATTCCTAAGGATCGAGCAATCTTTGAAATTGTTTGCTCTACGGTCTTTTCTGTGACAAACCTTTGCCGTGCAATCTCGCTGTTGGAGTGGCCCTGAGCCACCAGTCGAAGTGTTTCCATTTGAACATCGGTAAGTGACACACCGTCAATCGATGACTTGTCGAGGTCAACAGTGCCTTGAAGCGCTCGATTCTTAGCTTGATCAATTGCCTCAGTGAGCGCTGAAATATCTGTAACTGCGCTTTTAACTAGATACACAGCATTTTCGGGAACGTCGGGCAAGCTTGCTCGAACTAACCGTGGATCAATTGCACTAGTGAGCAGAACAATTCCCAGCAATGGCTTTTGTCGCGAAAGGGCATCTGCTAAATCGAGGCCCGTTGGACCGGCTCCCAAGTCAATGTCAAGTACTGCTACATCGGGGTCCAGCATGCGAATAGCTGTAATCGCCTCGCTGGCCGAGCCGATGCTGGCCACGATCTCAATCCCAGCAGCTGTTAATGCCGCTGTTACGGCTGCCAAAGTGAAGCTCTCGTCTTCAACAAGGACTACTTTGGTTGCCACCCCTTCAGTATTACCGAAAGTGCACCAAGCCCGAGCCCATATCCGTTTCGCGTAGTTTAGATAGGGGCTAGCCCTAGCCCCGATATGCTTGTGCCATGAATGAATTGCCGCCATGTCCTGCGTGTTCCAGCGAATTCGTCTATGAAATGGGTGCGCTTCTCGTCTGTCCAGAGTGTGCTCATGAGTTTTCTGTACCTGGGGAGCAGGATGAAGCCGAAGGAGATCGTGTAGTGCGTGATTCCGTAGGTAACATCCTCGTTGACGGTGACAATGTCACGATCGTGAAAGATCTGAAGGTTAAGGGCAGTCCAACATCAATCAAGGTTGGAACGAAAGTACGTAACATCCGAATCATCGACCCGGTTGATGGTCACGACATTGATGCCAAGGTTGATGGCTTTGGTTCAATGATGCTTAAGTCAAGCGTGGTTAAGAAGTCCTAACGCATCACGAACGGATCGCCGATTGGCGCTTCGCTCGTATTGATCCATACTGATTTTGTGCGGGTGTAATCCAGGATAGATTCGGCGCCGGCCTCGCGCCCGTACCCGCTCATGCCGTATCCGCCGAAAGGCATCATGGGGCTGATTACGCGATAGGTGTTGACCCATACGATTCCGGCCTTGATTCGACGAATCATACGATGTGCGCGACCAAGATCGTTTGTAAATACTCCGCTGGCCAGACCGTACTTTGAGTCGTTGGCAAGAGCTACCGCTTCGTCCTCGGTATCGAACGTGAGCACGCTCAAAATTGGACCGAAAAGTTCTTCTTGAACACATGCTGTGGCAGGCGACGCACAATCAATCACCGTGGGCTCGTAGTAATTTCCTGTAAAGCCTTCAGGCTGCTTACCGCCTGTGAGCACCTTGCCGCCTTCAGCAACGCTGCGCTCAACGAGAGCATGAATATTTGCAAGTTGTCGCGAGGTTGCTAACGGACCCATCTCGGTATCGAGACTTTGTGGATCTCCAATAACAATCTTTTGTGCCTTGGCTACGAGTTTTTCGACGAGTTCGTCGTGCACGCTCGAATGAACCATCAATCGCGAGCCAGCAACACAGCTCTGCCCAGTTGCGGCAAAGATGCCACTAACAATCGCATTTGCTGCACTATCAATGTCAGCATCAGCGAAGACTATGACCGGTGACTTTCCGCCAAGTTCAAGTGAGGTCACAGCCAAATTCTCGGCAGCATTGCGCACAATGTGCTTGGCGGTTCCAGGTCCACCGGTAAATGCGATGCGACTGACGAGTGGGTGGGTGGTAAGCGCTTTACCTGCTTCATCGCCAAAGCCAGTGACGACGTTTACGACACCGGCAGGAAAGCCGGCTTCGTGGATGAGTCGAGCAAACTCGAGCATTGGTCCGGGGGCATCTTCTGATGCCTTCAAAACCACAGTGCAGCCTGCAGCAAGTGCCGGAGCTAGCTTGACTGCAGTGAGGAACATCTGAGAGTTCCACGGCACGATCGCCGCCACAACACCGATGGGTTCGCGGATTGTGTACGCCTCCATGTCCGGCTTATCAATCGGCATGTGGTTGCCGGTCAGTTTGTCCGCAAGTCCTGCAAAGTACCGGTAGTACTCGGCGATGTAAAGAACTTGGGATTGAGTTTCGCGTCGAATTTTTCCAGTATCTGCGGTTTCGATTTCAGCAAGCAAATCGTTGTTCTCGACCATCAAGTCGGCAAGTTTCATCATGAGTTTGCTTCGGGCGCCAGCGTTCATTGATGCCCAAGGTCCGGAATGTAGAGCATCGTATGACCCCTGCACTGCACGATCAATGTCAGCAGCCGAAGCTGCAGGAATTGTTGCCCATGCTTGGCCGGTAGCCGGGTTCTCGCTCTCAAACGTTTTACTGGCGTCTTCGAAGGCACCGTTGATGTATTGCTGGAATTTACGAAGCGCCATATTGCCCTCTATTTCTTAAATGCTGGCAGCACGTGATCAATGAACAACTGGATACTCTTGCGCTTTTGTTCATAGTTCATGTGGCTATCCACCCAGATACTGAATTCATCGTATCCAAGGGCTTCGTAGGCTTTGAGGCGAACGATGATTTCATCAGGTGTTCCGACAAGCATGTTTTTGCGCATTGCTTCAGCGGCGTATTGCGGGTTGGCTGCACGTTCCTCGTCAGTGATTGGCTCAATAAAGCCATCCTTGATCGGGCGGTCGTTCTTGAACCACTTCATGAAGTAGTGGAAGAACTCTTCGATGTTGCGCGATCCTTCTTGGAGCTCTTCTTCGGTTTCTGCGCAATACGCGTGCATCAGAATCATGATTTCGGGCCGTGGCTTATCTGGATGTTCAGCACATGCTGAGTTGAACTTTTCCATCAAGTTAGCGGCTTCGTTGTCACCCATTGACAGTGGCGTTACCTGGACGTTGCAATTATTCGCGACAGCAAAGGCATGAGTATTCGGGTCGCGAGCCGCGATCCACATCGGTGGGTATGGCTGTTGAATTGGGCGAGGCACCGCTGTCGTCGATGGGAACTGCCAGTACGTGCCGTCGTGGGCGTAATTTCCTTCGAGCACGCCTTGTGTTGCAGGCACCAGTTCACGCATCCTCAGGCCAGCATCCCACGCGAGGTCGGTCTTTCGGGTATCTCCGGTAAAGCTTGCTTCGTTTGGGAACTGGCGATCGTATTCAAAGTTGTAGGCGCCACGAGCAATACCAACTTCGACACGGCCATTGCTCATCACATCAAGCTGACCGATTTCGCCAGCCAAACGAATGGGGTTATAGAACGGAGCAATGACTGTTCCCGTACCTAATCGAATCGTTGAAGTGATGCTGGCTAAATAGGCAAGTGACACAAATGCGTTCGGAGACACAGTGAATTCCATGGCATGGTGTTCGCCGATCCATACTTTGTCGAAACCACCACGTTCGGCGAGCAAAGTGAGTTCGGTCAGCTCCTCTTGAAGTTGACGATGCGAAATGCTGTCGTCGTAACGCTCCACCTGGTGAAAGATTGAGAACTTCATGAATGACCTCCCGAGTCGGCTCTGAGAACAGTTTGGCGGATGATGTCGGTGACTGTCTGGGGAGCTGTCAGGCTCATCATGTGACGTTGGTCGCTTAGAACAACCGCGGTTCCATGTGGTGCAAGGGCTGCCATCGTTTCAGACATCGCAGGAGTTGAATTGGGGTCGCCATCACCGGTGGCAAATGTTGCAGGGACCTCTAGGGTCGCAATCGTTTCATTTTGGGCGTCATCAGCTGTTGCGAAAACCATGTAGGCATTTGCGTAACCTGCTGGGTTAACGCTCTCGAGAAGTTGGCGAGACAGCGCCTCGGCCTCGGGGTAGAGCGTTTCTTCGGGCAATCCAAACCAGCGCTCGAGTGTTTGGTCAATCTTCATGACGCCATGGTCAGCCAAGTCGTGGGCTCGGCGCAACACGGGCGCTCGCTGTTCTTCGGTGCGGTCATAGACCGAGTTCAACACTGTAATCGATGACGCTCGATGAGAGTGATGAATACCGAAGTCCAGTGCGACCAGTCCGCCCATTGAGTGTCCAGCGACATGGGCAGAGTCAATGTTGAGTTCGGTTAACAGTGCGACGAGTTGTGCGGTGAAGTCCGGCAACGAAACTGCATCCGGCTTCGCAGGTGTCAGTCCATGTCCCCACATGTCATATGGAATGACGAAGAACTCTTGCATGAGCCCATTGACTTGAGGAGCCCAATAAGCCTGCTGCATTCCAACACCGTGAATGAGAACAATTGGCGCATGCTTGCTCGAGCTATTGCCGAAAGCACTCCACGCAGTTCCCTCTGTGGTCGTGCCTGACGACACTGCGGGGGGAAGCGCGAAGATGTTGGTCATAGGTTCACGCAGAAACTAGCTCTGGGTGTCGCCGAGTTCTTCGAGGTCTTGGTAGCGGTTACCAATTCGGTGATGTGGACGTCCGCCAATTGAGGCGCCAAGAGCGACAACAATTTCATCGGGCGCAGGAGCGTCAACAATTGAGAACTGAATAGTGAGGTAGTGCGAACGTGCACCCTCATCAAGTTTGTGCATCAGTGGAATCTGGATTGCGCAGTTTGGTCCACTACGGATGTTGGTGAATGACAAGTAGCTCGTTGCTCCAACAGCCTTGCGGTAGTGGTTGCCGAAACGAAGAGTGTGGATCAGCGCAGATGCGTGTTCAACTTCACCGGATGTGCCAACGACGGCTGCTTTGCCGTAGCCCTCGACTGCTTCGCCGCCACCTGTCATCTTGAGAATTTCGGCGGTCAGAATTTCGCCAAGTTGTGGGGCCAAGTCATGGATTTCTGGCTTGAGATCTTCGACGTAGCCACGTCCTGCCCATGGGTTCGTAATTACGGCCGCGGCAGCAAACATTCGAAGTGGCGTCTCGGCAGCTTTGCCACCTTCGATACGCGTTTCTTCAGTGAAAGTGACGAGCTTGCGGATCTGAATCTGTGACATGGAGTCTCCCTCGAGCAAGACGGTGATTTCCTTGACTTTATCGCAGACAAGTAGCCAATTTCAGCGCCGTTAGCCCATTGTGACCCGTCTAACGTTGCGTGTGCTGGCGCTATTTAGGAGATCGCAACTTCTTCATTGGGCTTAGGAACAATGGCATTCCAGTCCAAGTCACTGTGTAAGCGTTTTGCAAATGCTTCAGCTGATTTTGGCTCTCCGTGTACGACATAGACAGCATGTGGCTTTGCGGTACTTTCGAGCCACTTGGTGAGTTCATCACCGTCCGCATGGACAGAGAACGCTTCGACTTTCCTAATTTCAGCGCGTACTGGCACGGACTCGCCATGAATGGTCACTGACTCCTGACCGTCTGCAAGTTGACGCCCACGAGTTCCAATCGCTTGGTATCCCACCAACAGAATTGTGTTCTTTTCCACCGGCAGAAGTTGGGCAAGGTGATGAACTACACGGCCGCCGCTTGCCATTCCGCTAGCAGACACAATGATGCTTGGTCCGTGAATGTCGTTAAGGCTCTTTGATTCTTCTACGGTACGCATCTCGTGAAGTTCGCCCGCATCGAATGGATCGCGACCTTGCCAATTATTGGCAACGTCTTCACGGATTTCAGGAGCGTGGGCGTCGATTGCCTCACGGTAATACTTCAGTGACGTCAAAGCCATAGGGGAGTCAACGTAGATAGGTAGATGCGGGATTTCATTCGCTTCAGCAAGTTCGCGGAGTTTCATCAAGATGACTTCGGTTCGATCTACAGCGAATGCTGGGATCAAAATTGTGCCGCCGCGTTGTGCCGTTTGATTGATGGCATCTGCGAAATCTGACGTGGGATTTTCATGAACGCGGTCACCGTATGTCGACTCGGTTACTACGGCGTCAAAAGGTCCTGCAGGAATTGCGTCAGGCGGTACCAGTGAAGGATGTTGCGGCCGACCCAAGTCGCCCGTAAAGAGCAGTCGCTTATCGTCGGCAG
>CANFIL010000052.1 GCA_947447095.1 Actinomycetota bacterium
AGCGATGGCACAACTCCGGTTGCCTGGGATCGTCGACCAACGCGCGGTGCAAAAGGTTCCATCGCAAGCGTCCTAGCAGCTCAGGCGTTGTTGCGCAGCATTGAGCGCGAACACAACATCACTTCTGATCGAATCGTGGTTGCTCCGTGGCATCCAGTCCACAGCGACACTGCGACAGTTCATGAAACTCCCCCGAACACTGGCCGCCTCGCGATCTTGGATTGCGCAAGCCATAGCGTGACCGGCGATGGATTCGCAGTCGGTGTTCCCTGGGACATTCGCACAACTGCCCCAATGAATCTTTCTCTCATTGCAGTAGTCCCCATCGGTGTGCCATTTAAAGAAGCTGCAGCAATACTCAATGCGGCTTGCGATGGCGATATTGACGTCGTTGGCGTTGTAGTTGAACGAGACGAGGCCGTGCTAATTTCCGCACGTATCAATCGTGCTGTTCCTGTAGTTGATCACGTCGACATTCAGGCTGCGTTGCAGGCACAGCGACTCTTCATCGAAGTTCGACCAGTAGGCACGAGCGTCATCACCGCAACCGATGTGTGGGCATTGACCTCGCATCTTGAGGTTTCCGATGAGAGTGAATCGATCTCACACATTTCGCGATGGGTACGTGATGAACGTGCTGTCGTGATTGCAGTCAATGCGCAGGCGGCACCATCGCCCACCAACACAGAGACTGCTCTGATTCATCACACAGAACGTGGCTGGCTCAACCTGTTTGACGTGGCTACGTCGATCTCAGGAATTGGCGAATACAACCGACTCAATCTCGGATCTGAAGGCTTTGACCTCAACGACGTGTGGGCTGTTGATATCTCGTCCGCATTAACCCAGCGTGGTTTGAGACTACGGAGCCACACTCGAACACTCGCGCTAGCGAGCTTGGCGGCATCGTCATCACATTCTTCGATGGACCTCGAATCAATCTTTGGGCGCCCTGTCACGATTGCTCGGAGCGAGGCGCATGCGGCTGCATTGGGTGCGCGCACTACTCCAGGTGTCACAAGTAATGCGCTCGTCATTGACATTGGTGGCGGCACGATTGATTTGATCAGCGAATCAACCGCGTCAGTTGCTGGCGCAGGTGACATGTTGACGGCGGCAGTCGCGCACGTATTGGATGTGCCTCGTGGTGCTGCCGATTGGATTAAGCGTGGCCCTGCGATGCGCGTTGAAGCGCCGACAGTGGTTTTGACTGAAACAGGTGGCAAGTCGTTCGTTGGCGATGACGTGAACATTCCCGCAACGTTGACAGGCTCGCTGATTGCGGAAGGTCCCAGTGGTTACTTGCCGTTTGGTAGCGATCTGGCACCGGCGGAATGGCGCATCATGCGACAAGGGTTGAAGACGAGTGTGCTGGCCGATAATGTCACGCGACTGTTAAGTGCAACTGGAGTCACCGCTGCGACAGATGTCATTGTGGTCGGCGGACCGGCGGCTGATGATGAACTCATTCCGCAACTCGCCCAGTTGCCACTCATTGCGGGCGTTGGTCGTGGCAATGTTGCAGGCACATTGGGCCATCGCTATTCGGTGGCTTACGGACTCACGCAATCTGAAATTTAGAAATCCCGACATTTCCCCGCAATCTGCTGGCACGTACTACTAGCCTGAAGCGGAACGTTTAATTCAAAGGATGAAACATGTCTGAACTCACCGTGTGGCATAACGGAACTGTCTGGATCAACAAGGATGACCGAAGCGATGCGATCGCTGCGCGTGACGGACACGTTGTTGCACACGGCTCGGAAGCCGTGACAATGATCGCCGAAGCCACAACCGTCATTGATTTGAATGGCCGCACTTTGGCACCGGGCTTTGGTGATGGGCATGCACATCCCGTATTCGGCGGAATCGAAACTTTGTTCGCCGATGTGCGAGGCCATGACACGTTGGACGACTTGCTCGCTTCGGTCAAGAAGTGGGCCGATGAGAATCCTGACGCCGAATGGGTGCGCGGCGAAGGCTATGACCCGAGCTTGGCACCGCGCGGTGAGTTTGATGCGCGTTGGTTGGATGCCATCGTTCCAGATCGTCCCGTTGTATTACGTGCGATGGATTACCACACCGCATGGGTGAATACTCGAGCACTCGAGATTGCAGGCATCACCAAGGACACACCTCAACCATCGGATGGCGACATCACATTGCGCGAAGACGGCACACCGATGGGCACGCTTCGTGAGTGGGGTGCTTGGGGAATGATCTACGAAAAACTTCCTGAACTTGATCGCGAACAACGCATCGCTGCGGTAGCTGCTGCATCAAAGGCCTACGGAATTGGCGGCGTGACGTGGGCGCAAGATGCGTGGGTCGAACCCGACACTCTCGACACTTGGCTCGAGGGTGCAAAAGCAGGAGCACTGACATTCCGCGCGAACCTTGCCTGGCTTGCTGAGCCTGCGGGACGGTGGCGTCGTACCTTTCTAACATTCCCGGCACTCAAAGAACGTGTCGACAACGAGTGCCCCGAACTACTGACCGCGCACACAATCAAGTTCTTTGCCGATGGAATTCTCGAAGGCGGTACGGCTGCCGTACTTGAGGCATATTGCGACTGCCCGACATCACACGGCATCCCTAACTGGACCCGCGACGAACTCATTGAGGCAGTTAGTGAATGTGTTGCGATGGGCTTCCAGCCGCACATTCACGCGATTGGTGATGCAGGTGTGCGCGATGCACTCGACGCATTCGAAAATGCAATCAAGGTACACGGCACAGCAAACAATCCAGTCATGGCACATTGCCAACTTGTTGATCCTGATGATCTCGACCGCTACCGCGAGCTCGGGGTCATCGCGAACTTTGAACCACTATGGGCGCAACTCGAAAATGAACAAACTGTGTTGACCATTCCACGCTTGGGTCAAGAGCGTGCAGATCGCCAATACCCGATCGCCACATTGTTGCGTGGCGGAGCGAAAGTATCGTTCGGATCAGATTGGCCAGTGACGTCGCAAATTCCGATGAAGGGCATCGGAATTGCCATCACACGTCAGACCGATCACGGCGTTCCGGCTGACGGTTGGGTGCCAAGCGAAAAGATCACGCTTGACGAAGCGCTCGATGCATACACCCGTGGCGTCGCGGTTCAAGCGGGCGAAGAAATGTTGTGGGGGGACCTAGGCATTGGAAAGCGTGCAGATGCTGTGCTTTTTGACTCCGACATCCATTCGCTTCCAGCCTTTGATGTTCGCCGAATTTGCGTGGTTGGCACGTGGCTTGGTGGCGTTCGGGTCTTTGGCTAGTACACACTTGATCCTGTGGAACTAACTCCGAGCGAACAAGATCGACTATTGATCTTCACGGCTGCCCAGTTGGCGCAGTCCCGACGAGATCGTGGTTTGAAACTCAATCACCCTGAAGCAGTGGCATTGATCTGTCACGCCGTGATTGAAGCTGCCCGCGATGGTGTGACGCATGCGCAGGCTCTGGCGATCGGCCAGACCGCAGTGCGCAGCGATGAACTTTTGCCCGGCGTTGCATCGATGTTGTTCGGTGTTGCAGTCGAAGCAGTATTCGACGATGGTCGTCGACTTGTCGTTGTTGACTTCCCTGACTCGGATGCCGATGTCCCCGGACAAGTCACGCGCTTACAACCGACACCTGCGCCAGAGTCAACCGAGGTTGTAGCAGTCGACGTGCACAATGATTCATCCGTACAGATTTCCGTCACCACTCACATGCATTTCTTTGAAGTTAATCCGCGCCTTCGCTTTGATCGCGAACAGGCATACGGCCGCCATCTGCACATACCGGCGGGCGAACATGTGGACTTCCCATCCGGTAGCACCGTGACAGTGAATTTAGTTCCCATCACAGGCGAGCGTGTCATCATCGGCTTTGCAGGACTCGTTGATGGTCCACTGGATGCACCTGGCGCTAAAGAGCAAGCGATGGCGAAAGCTAAGGCGCTCGGTTACCTCGATGGGGGTGCATCATGACTCCTGAAGAGTTACGTGAAATCGATCAAGACATCGCGGTTCATGGCGCTCGCGCCGGTGACTTCGTACGTCTAGGCGATACCGACCTCGTCGTCCGCGTCGAGTCCGACGATCGACAAATCGGAAATGAATTGCAAATTGGTTTCGGCAAGAATGCCCGCGATGGCATGGGAATGCGCTCGGTTCGATCGGATGAATCGTGCGATGTTGTCATCACGAACGTGTTAGTCATTGATGCCATTCAAGGCATTCGCGTGACCTCAATCGGAATTCGTAATGGCCGCATCAGCGCCATTGGTCGCAGTGGTAACCCAGACACGATGGATGACATTGATGTCATCGTCGGAAGTGGAACGGTCATCATTCCTGGCGAAGGTTTGATCGCAACCGCTGGCGGTATCGATTCACACGTCCATGCAATGTCACCGCGCGTATGCGATGCGGCCCTTTCGAGCGGTGTCACAACGTTGATCGCACAGGAATTCGGGCCCTTCTGGGGTGTCGGAGTTGGCTCGCCGTGGGCACTGCAACACGGCCACAACTCTTTCGCTGCCTGGCCATTGAATGTTGGCATCTTGGGTCGAGCAGCAGGATCAACAACGGCTCCCCTGTTCGAGGCACTCGAAGGCGGCGTGTGTGGCTTCAAGATTCACGAAGATACCGGCGCGCATCCCCGCACACTCGACACCACACTGACGTTCGCTGACGAACACGACATCGCGATTGCATTGCACACCGATGGCCTCAACGAAATGATGAATGTCGATGACACGATTGACGTCATCGCTGGCCGCGCAGTTCACGCGTATCACGTTGAAGGTTGTGGCGGCGGACACGCTCCTGACGTTTTGCGCATGGCAGGCCACGACAACATTTTGGCGTCATCAACAAATCCGACATTGGCTTACGGTGTTAATGCTGCGGATGAACACATCGCGATGATCATTTCCGCACACGGCATGAATCCTGAATTGCCAAGCGATGTTGAGATTGCGCGTCGACGTGTTCGCAATGCAACGATGGCTGCCGAAAATCGACTTCACGACATGGGCGTTATCCCAGTAACGTCATCGGACGCGCTCGGCATGGGTCGCGCAGATGACACGTGGCGAAAGACATTTGCGATGGCGAGCATGTTTGCGGATAGCGCGATTCTGGATGGATCAGTTGCCGCTGACGAAGTCATCACTAGTAACGAACGCGTCTTGCGCCACGTTGCGAAAATCACCATCAACCCAGCTTTGGTTCACGGACTTGCTCACGAAGTTGGTGCGCTCAAAGTAGGACTGTTGGCTGACATCATTTTGTGGTCGTACAAGTCATTTGCCAGCAAACCAAACATGGTCATCAAGGGCGGAATTCCTGCCTGGGGCGTTGTTGGCGACCCAGGCGCTACTGTTGCCAACGCTCAGCCGTTAATCATCGGGCCGCAGTTCGGCGCCTTTGGTGTTGCCCCTGCAGATTTAGGTGTGCACTTCACGAATAATGCTTCCACCACTTCTGTTGCTGGGCGGCGCAGCGTTCCTGTCCAAAACACCCGCACTATTCGGGGTCGAGACATGCTGTATCACGGTGTTTTAGGTGATGTGCAGGTCGATCCGACTGGGAACACCGTCACATTTAATGGCGAAATCGTCACCAGCGAACCGCAATCGCGGTCATCATTGACTCGTACCTATTTGCTTTAGGAGTCCCATGATCGTCACCGCTTCCGGCACCGGCGCAGAACGTGGTGCGCAAATCGGATCGCAACTAGAAACTCACTTGCACGTGGCATGGAAGCGATGGGTCACACACTTTGCAACCCGCGGAATTGATGCGGATGATTTGGCAACGCGCCTGACTGATGTTGGCGGCTGGGACACTGCAGAGCGCTACTGCCCTGATCTCGTAGCAGAGCTCGAGACGATGGCCGAAGCTGCAAACATGCCGTGGTACCAAGTCGCAGCACTTTCGATGCTTGATGAGTCGTGGGCATTGACCGGTGGCATGGGATGTACCGCCGTCGCGATTACTCGCGAAGGATCACGAGCTGCGGGCCAAAACATGGACCTGCCAGGCTGGACTAAAGGTTTGCAAACTGTGCTGAATGTTCGCGATGCGAACGGACTTGGAGTAGTCGCGGCTACTTACCCAGGATCACTCGCAACCATGGGCATGAATTCAAACGGGGTGATTGTTGTCGTCAATGCGCTTGACCTTGTCATCAACATGACAGGCATGCCGGTTGATTTCGTCACGCGCGGCGCCCTTCACCAGCCGACAGCGCAGGATGCAATCGACTACATTCGCGAAATTCCACATGCCGTTGGACAGAACTACACCGTGCTTGATGGCAAAGATTTATTTATGGTCGAGGCCGATGCACGCGAAGTTAAAGATGTGCCGCTTCATGACTCGGTTTCGACTCACACGAACCATGCCTTCACGCGCGAGTACACGGGCAGTGAAGGTTCGTATGTGCGCATCAAAGCAATTGAAGATGCTCGCGAATCATTGCAGACAGCCGATGACATCAAGGCGGCATTGACTGACCAGAGCACTGGTGTCTGCTTCGACCTAGGTCGCTGGAGCGAGGACATGTATTCCTTCATGGGCATTGTCGGAGATTCACTTGCCAAGCGGGTTTGGGTAAACCTTGGTCCAGCCGATGGTGGCGTGTACGAAGAAGTGGCGTTCAACACCATCTAGCGGTCGATCAGACATGATCACGTCCCAGGCTTTAGGCTGACGTCATGTCGAATTCCCAGCACAATGTCACTGTTATCGGCGGCGGTATCGTCGGCCTCGCAAGCGCATGGCAGCTCGCCCTTGATGGCGCAGACGTCACGGTAGTTGACCAAGGCGCACCTACAAACACAACGTCATTCGTCAACGCTGGCTGGATCACACCGAGCCACATCATTCCGTTGGCGGCACCTGGCATGGTGAAGACCGGCATGAAGAATTTGATCGGCCGCACTGGAGCATTTGCATTGAGCCCAAGCGCTGGTCCTGGACTTGCGCCATGGCTAGCCAAGTTTGCTTCTAAGTGCACTGAGGAACACGTCGAGCATTCAGCTCCTGCGCTCAAGGAGCTTGTTGAACTCTCCATCAACATCGTGGATGGTCTCATCGCAAATGATGGGCTGCTTCGCACAAAGGACAAACTGTGGATGCTGTTCACATCGGAGAACGCAAAGCACGAGGCACAGCACGAAGTCGAGTTGATGGAACACTTCGGCGTGAATGCATACGAGATTGATCCAGAATCATGCTCGGAACAAGAACCGATTTTGAAGAACAACATCAAGGGCGCCGTCGAATTCGCAACCGACTTTGGTGTTGACCCTCGTCAGTTCAACGAAATCTTCAAGCAAAAGTGTGTCGATGCTGGAGTGAAGTTCCGTAACGAAACGGTGAATAATCTCAGTGCCAGCCCTACTGGCGTCACCATCTTCACTGACAAAGACGAATGGTCGTCGGATTACATCGTGTTGGCGGCAGGCATTTGGTCACGGGAGCTCGTGAAGTTTGTTGGCGGAAACTTGCCGATGATGGCGGCGAAAGGCCAGTCCGTCACATTGCCAAACATCGAGAACATGCCGACACATCCAATGATGCTTTCAGACCAGCGCATCACCTTGAATCCACTGAGTTGGGGTCTGCGCATCAGCACCGGTTACAAACTCACCGGATCAAATGATTTCGCGATCGAAAAGAAGGCAATCGACAAACTGATTGCACGTACCCGCACTGTCGTAAATTTGCCAGATGAACTTCCTGTCAAGAACGAACTCATGGGTATGCGTCCCGCAGCCCCTGATGGCTTGCCGTACATCGGCGCACTCCCGAACAATCCACGGGTAGTCGTTGCTACTGGCCACAACATGCTCGGTTTGATGATGGCGCCAGGAACTGGTCGATTCGTGGCCGACATTGTGTCCGGCAAGGCCGTCAGCCGCGAGATCATGAAGTTCTCGCCTGCTCGACCGATCTAGCGCAAAAATCCTGACCTTTGGTAACAATTTCGAATTCTTTGGAAACAAATTCAACGAATTGCCTTTATTTGAGGCAATAAATGGGCATTATGAGAACAAGTCAAAGACCTCGTAAAGGACCCATTTCGTGTCATTTCTGCAGATCGAACATGTAAGCAAAACCTTCGTTACTCCTGAAGGCGGCGAAGTCCACGCATTGGACGACGTTTCTCTCGACATCAAGTCTGGCGAATTTTTCGTCATGCTTGGACCATCAGGATGTGGCAAGACCACACTGCTTCGCTCAATCGCTGGTTTGGAATATCCAGACAGCGGAGTGATCTCGGTCGAAGGTCAGCGCATTGATGACATCCCTGCTTACCAGCGTCCAGTCAACACCGTGTTTCAGTCGTACGCACTTTTCCCACACATGAGCGTCGAAGACAACATTGCGTTCGGCTTGGAAATGGAAAAGGTATCTAAGAGCGAAATTAAAGAACGAGTTGAATTCGCACTTGCACAGGTAAAGCTCGATGGAATGGCCAAGCGTCGTCCATCACAACTTTCTGGTGGACAACAGCAGCGCGTTGCTTTGGCTCGTGCACTAGCCAAAAAGCCGAAGGTACTTCTCCTCGACGAACCACTCAGCGCACTTGATCTCAAGCTACGTCGTGGCATGCAGATTGAACTCAAGCGACTTCAGCAAGAAACTGGCATCACTTTCGTTTTCGTAACGCACGATCAAGAAGAAGCGATGTCCATGGGCGATCGCATTGCAGTCTTCAAGGACGGCAAGATCGTTCAACTCGATACACCGCGCGAAATTTACCGCCGACCAGTCAACGCCTTCGTCGCAGACTTC
>CANFIL010000053.1 GCA_947447095.1 Actinomycetota bacterium
TACCCCAGAACCAAAGCCAGTGATCTGGGCATAAATGACCGTTGAATTGGTGGCCACAACACTGTCGTAATCCAAACCAAATTTCTTAGCCATTGCTGGCGGGAAATTGTGAATGACGATGTCGGCGCGAGCCGCGAGAGCATGTGCCTGAGCTAAGCCCTCGTCATTCGTCATGTCGATGGCTACCGAAGACTTGTTGCGGTTGATGGCTTCGAAGTAAGTCGCACGACCAGCTGGATCAAATGGCGGGCCCCAGTGACGTGTGTCATCACCAGCGCCAGGACGTTCAACCTTGATTACTTCGGCGCCCATGTCGGCGAGCAACATTGTGGAATATGGGCCTGCGAGTACGCGGGTAAAGTCCGCGACAACAATGCCATCTAACGCGCCAGCCATTCCCCGATTGTATCCAATTTGGGTCATAGGAATTCAGGTTCGAGCCAGAAAAGCACCTAATAGATAGTGCAGGAATGACGAGAAATCTAGATTTCGCGAACTTCAACAGTGCGCCCGCGCGACCCTACACTTTCGGCGGATGGCAATTCGCCCTTGGTGCGAACTGTGATGCGCGTGCGATCGCCACGGAATAGGTCATGCGAATACTCGATGCGACGACCGTTGAGGTCCATCGTGGTTCGTGTTACCGAAAGCAACGGCGAACCAACTTCAACACTCAAGATGCGAGCTTCGTCGGCAGTTGCCGCAACGATTTCAATTTGCTCGAGTGCCTCGTCAGGGAATGTGTCGTAATGCTTACTCAGCAATTCGTACAACGAACTTCCCAGAGGGCGTTCGAGTAAGCCTGGAAACATTTCAGCCGGGAATCGTGCATGTTCAAGCGAGATCGGTTGTCCATCTGCCAAACGAATACGAACAACATCAAAGATGTGGTCCTCTTCGCCCAGTCCAAGTGCAACTCGAGTTGCTTGATCGGCCAACAACACAGCCGCGCTCACAAGCCGAGTGCCTGCGGTGAAACCTTGACCACGCAACAATGACGGAACACCAACGATGCGCGACAAATCTCGATCGATTTTCTCCGGCGAAATGAATGTGCCACCGCCACGACCAGGAAGTCGGCGCACTGCCCCAGTTTCTTCCAGTGCCGTCAATGCCTGACGAAGCGTTGAGCGACTGACCTGAAATTCCTCAGCAAGCTCGCGTTCTGCTGCAAGTTTTTGACCAGCACGAAGCTCGCCCGTTGCAATCATTTCGAGAATGCGTCGGCGAACCTCAATGGCCGCAGGGCCAAGAGCGTCTGGGGAATGAACGATCGAATCTGGCACGCGTTACATAGCCTCGAGTGCAGATAGTGACTCAGGCAAAATCTGTCCGCCATCGATGATCAACGCTTGGCCAGTGACGTACGCGGCTTCCTTGGTCGCAAAGAACAATGCAGCATTACCGATGTCTTCAACTTCGCCAAGACGATGCAGTGGCACGGTTGCTTCCATAGCTGCACGATACTCAGGTCCCATTTCAGCCAACCCTTCGGTGGCGATGTTGCCCGGAAGAACAGCGTTCACTGTGATGCCCTTTGGAGCCAATTCCATTGCAGCGGTACGCATGAAGCCCAGCTGCGCTGCCTTGCTTGCGCCGTAATGTGACCAGCCAGGGAAACCTGTCACTGGACCTGTGATGGACGACGTCAAGATCACGCGACCGCGACCTGACTTCTCAAGTGCTGGCATGCATGCCTGAACGGAAAACATTGTGCCCTTGACGTTTGTGCCGAAAACTTTGTCCATGTCGGCTTCGGTCATTACAGCAAGCTTCGAATCCGGGAAGATGCCCGCGTTGGCACACAACACGTCGATGCCACCGTTGCGCTCAATTGCCACAGCAGCCATGCGATCGCAATCTGCCTTTGATGAAACGTCACCTAATACATATGTGACAGTTCCGCCGCCAAGCGCAGTGATTTCATCAGCGGCAGCCTTGGCGCTTGCTTCGTCGCGACCAGTGATCACAACATTGGCACCGGCTAATGCGAAGACGCGCGCGATACCTTTACCGATGCCTTTTGAGCCACCAGTAACAAGAACGGAATAACCAGCGATTGAGGTGAACATGTTGCTCCTTTGTCGTTATGAGTAAGTATGGCTTTTAGGCGAATTCAGATAGGTACTTTTCGGCAAGTTCGCACGAAACTTTAGTGAAGTTATCGCCCATTTCTTGACCAGTTTCGGTGTCTTGATGGCTTCCGACCCATGCCACAAGCAGAAGCCGGCGGAACATGATGAAAGTGGGTAATTCTGTTTCTTCTTCTTTGCTCAAATCAGCAACGGTGCGATAACCGTTAACCCAAGAGTCAACCATCGCTGGTATCAGCGGGTGATCTTCAATGAATGACACTGACGAGCCGAGGTCGTACATAAACCACCCAAGTCCACAGTCATCAAAATCAATGACAGTGACATCTGAGCTATCGACAAGAAGGTTTGCGAGCCGCATGTCAGCGTGCACCAGTCCGAAACGATCTGGACCTGAACCAAAGGCGGCTAACCGCTTTCCGAGCGTGTCTGACAATCGACCAAGGATCTCGAGTTCACTTGGACCCATTGCCAATCCATCACGCCACGAGCCCCAGTGACCATTTGGTCCAAGCGCTGTTTCATAATTCCACGTCATGCGTGAGAAACCAGAAGGTCGCTGCCATTGGCGAGCATGCTGATGCAATCGCGCTGTCATCGCGCCAAGCGTGTTGAAGTCATCAACCAAACGATCCTCGGTGGGTTCAACACCGTTCATGAATTCAAACATCACGGCATTACGCGCTTCGCCGGACTCATCGACTGCAGTAACTACGCGTCGACCATCAGCGGCCGGAATGATTGCAGGAGTCTGAACAAGCTTGTCTTCGCGTAACGAAGTCACCCAATCGAGTTCGCTTTCGATCGCTTGAGGGGTGTGGTAGTTCGGACGGTGGATACGCATGATCGAGCGCTCACCACTGCCGTTCGTGATTTGAAATGTTGCATTTTCAGAAACATTGAGGAGTTTGAGGGCAACGTCGCTACCCAAGCCGAACTCGTGCGCTGCACTGCGCGCAAATTGTTCCAACTTGGCAGGATCATTCGAATAGTTGCCCATGACTCTCCTTTACAGCCCGTCGTTGAATCACCATTGATTCAACGCTCGATCTACTGTGCCACGCAAAGCGCACCACGGGGAAGTAAATGACGAAACTATGAGTTCTCGCGACCAACGACGGCTTCGAGTGCTCGGTCAATTGCTTGACGAGCCTTCGTCACACTTTCAGTTGATCCCGACATGTAAACGCGACCAGCAGCGCCGATCATCTGAACATCAACCAACGTCACATCTGGCGCAACCTTTTCAGCTTCGTTAGCAGCCACAGTGGCGAACAATGCAGGTGTCATTTCATACACGAGCAATGATTCACCAGGCATGACCATAGAAGCCTGACGGTTACGGTTCAAGATGATCGCATGTTGATCCGTGATGTTTTCGATGATGTCGCTGTACAGCGTGCGCGGACGCAGCTGATCAGTCGCTTGTGCGTTAATGCCATCGAGAATGGCTTGGCCAGCACGCTTCACCAACTCGATATCTGATGCATGTAGTTCAAGCACACCGAACTGACGTTCAACGAACAAAATGCCCGGTTCAACTTCAGGAACTGACTTAAGAGCCAAGTCAATTACGCGTTCGATCGCGAGACCCGGAGCTACTTCGATGATCAGCGAGTGCTGACCTTCGTACGGTACGTAACCCCGGGCTCGCGTCGGTGTGCCCATGTACGCGGCAAACTGCCGCTGCAGTTCTTCAACGAGCAGATAGACGCGTAACTCGGGCCCAGCAATATGTGAGCCCATGAATTACTCGCCCGAAACCTTGAAGAACTTGTTCAGTTCTGCGTGTGGACGCGGAATGACGTGCTGTGAAACGAGTTCGCCAACCTGGTTGACGGCTTCAGCAGCAGCATCGGTTGCAGCCTTAACAGCGCCGACATCACCAACGATGACAACAGCAACTAGGCCGTCGCCAACTTCTTCGCGGGCAACGATGGTCACGTTAGCTGCCTTAACCATGGCATCGGCTGCAGCAACAGCGGCAACGTAACCCTTGGTTTCGATCAAGCCGAGTGCATTGCTTGACATGTGTTTCTCCTTCGTATGAAAGCGAACGGGTGTTCGCATTCGGTTGTTGTGCCTTGCGGCACTTCCCTGTCGACGCGTGGCGCCTACAGAAACTTGTTAGCTCTTTTGGTGATCGATTGATCCGATGATGAGCGCATCGATTGGAGGTGTCGTGCCGGGGAACCAGGACGCTGCAACAGAACCTGTTGCGACGAGTACCTGTTCGCCTAGTCCACTACCCAAGACGTCGAATGCGATGAGGCGTGAGCCACCATCAACTTCAACCTCGAGGAAAGCGCCATTCGGAATCTCTTCGAGACGACGAGTGGCCCATACATTTCCGATGACCGTTGCCTTTAGCATTAGCGATTCACCGTGCCCTTCTGATTTTCTTGAGTATCACGAATAATTTCTACGCCCATTGCACGTGCTTTGTCTCGCGCAAGTGCAGTAATTACGACTTTGCGACCCACATGAATTGCATTGCCAGATTCAGCAGCCTTGCGAACCATGGATTCGGTCAGCGCACCTTTTTCTATGCGCATGCCGCTGGCAGGAGTCGAATGGGTTGACGTTCCGCCCGAAGCAGGCTTGCCTGCGAGTTGGAATGCCACGCGTCCGGCACGCAATTGTGCGCGGGTTCCAGCGTCTTCTGACATGTCGAGAATGCGGTGCACAAATGCAGCCAGATCAGCATCACTATTCAGTGACACCATCTCGGTGACTGCAGGTTGCGCAGCGGGAGCAGCCGGGAGCTTGATCGCTCCTGGGGTGCTACCTAGTGCATCGCGTAGTGCTTCACGCACTAGCGAACGCAACATCTCGCTATCGACAGTGGACACTAGCGACCACCCAGAACCTGTTCAGCAACTTCTGCTGCTGCTCGTACATCGGCTTCCTTGCCAGACAAGTACACGCGGCCAGTTGCACCGATCATGCGGTAGTCAACGACCTTAATGTTTGTGGCCTTTTCGGCTTCGTTCGTCGCCAGGATTGCGTAAGACGCAGGCTGGACCTCGAGCACGAACAATGATTCGCCTGGCAACACCATCGAACCGATCTTGTTGCGGTTGATCAGGAATGCATGCTGGTGATCAATTGAGGCGATGACCTTGCTGGCAAGAATCTGTGGCTTCACAGCGGACGCCTCGGTGGTGCCAAGAGCAGTCAGTACTGACTGTGCTGCCGCGCGAACTTCTTCGGTCGGTCCATGCATTTCGAGGTAACCGAATGTGCGCTCGACGAACAAGATGCCCGCCTGAACATTCGCATGCTTGAGTGCAACGTCGGTCAACGGTTCGATGTCGATGCCAGGTGCAACTTCGATGATCTGAGCGGCCATGTTTGCACGTGGCAATGCACCCTTGACCCACGTGCCGAGATAGCACATGGTCTGTGGTTGTAGTTGGTCAATAAAGATGAACGACCGTAGCTCTGCCATTGTCTATTCCCTAGCCCTTCATCAATGTGTGTAGTTCTTCAACGATGAGTCGACGAATTTCGTCACGAAGCTCTGCAACATCACTTGTCAGAGGCGTGCGAACTGCCGAAGCATCGAAAGTTGGATTGTCATTTGATGCACGCGGGTACACCGGAACTGGACCAGATGGCGCAGCCCATGGATTCAAGCCGGCGAACGACGGCATGACTTCACGAGCATCCGAGTTGTATGCCAAGCGGGTGTAGTTCACAAGATGTTTTGGCTGCAAGTTTTCACCGACTGATGATCGACCGAAGTAACCCGTGCCGATCGTCATGCTTGGCGGCAAGTTGGTGTGGAAACCCGATGCGCCAAGGCTGTTGCCGACGTTCACAGAAACGCGAAGCACAGGAACTGCTGCACTGAATTCCATAATCAGCGCCGGGTTGTTGCTGTGGATCGCTGATGAGTGACCTGCGCCGGTGATGCGAAGAACTGCTCGAGCCACATCGATGCCACGCTTTGCGGTTGGAACGCGAACGAAGCCAAGAACAGGTAACAGCTTTTCGTGAGCCAATGGTTCCTCAGGAACTACGAGATCGAATGGTGCTACGAGTACGCGAGTCTTTGCAGGAACTCGAATGCCGGCAAGTTCAGCAACGTAGCTTGCATCTTTGCCAACGAGCTTGGTGTTGAAGTGTCCTTGCGGGAAGACGAGTTCACGAATCGCGTTGACTTCGTCGGTCTTCAATACATATGCGCCTTCGCGCTGGAAGGCGGCAAGCAACTTATCGGCGATTGCTTCTTCAGCAATAACGACGCTCTCGTTCGTGCAAAGAATTGAATTGTCGAACGCCTTTGATTCAATAATGCGCTCAGCAGTCTTTGCGATGTCGGCAGTAGCGTCAACCAAAACAGGAACGTTGCCAGGGCCTACACCGATGGCTGGATTGCCGCTGCGGTATGCCGAACGAACAACTGGAGTTCCGCCGGTTGCAACGACAACGTCGACACGTTCGTCTGTCATCAATGCATTGATCAATGGGATCGATGGGTCTTCAACGATCTGAATGATGCCGTCCGGGGCACCGGCTTTGACTGCAGCGTCTGCCATCACGCGGGCTGCTTCAGCGCAGACGCGCTTTGCCATTGGGTGCGGGCTGATGATGATGGCATTGCGAGTCATGAGTGCGAGCAAAATCTTGAACGACACTGTTGCAACTGGATTCGTTGAAGGTGTCAGTGCAAAGATCACACCGGCTGGACGAGGAATTGAAACAATCTTGTTCGCTTCGTCAATCTCAGGTGTTGCGTAATCGTGTCCACGGTAAGTCTCGAGCACGCCAGTTGAACAACCAACGTTTTTGATTACCTTGTGCTCGACAACACCAAAACCAGTTTCGGCAACTGCCTTGGATGCGAAATCTTGCGCATGATGTGCGAGGGCTTGTGCAGCTGCCTCAACAATTCGGTTAACACTTGCAGCGTCGTAACGTGCGTATGACCGTCCAGCCCAGTCAGCACGCTCGACCATCGCACGTCCACGTGGAACGCCGGCTGGTTCGACCATCAACGGTTCGTATTCTGTGCTCATACTTAGCGCACCGAACCCTTCACTTCAGCCCACGCCTTGCCGATAGCAAGTTCAGTGCGGTCAAGCATTTCTTCGGCAACTTCTGGCTTGAGCAATAGACCTGGCTTGTATTGCAATACGCGTGGATCAAGTGTTGAGAAGATCGCCCATACGCCGTTTTCGTACAAGTGACGCATGACGTACTTCGCGCCCTGTGGGTGATTGAATTCCAAGCCGAGGATGACGCCGTTCTGACGAATGCCAGTGAACCACTCTGGGTAGATGTCTTGGATTTCGCGAAGGCGACGGCCAACGAAGTCTGCGATGTAGTGAACCATCGAACGTGTTTCTTCGCGGCTACAAATTTCCAGAGTCTTCATTGCTGCGATGCAACCAAGTTCAGCGCCACCGAATGTCGAGATGTGACCGAAGCCGTCTTCATGCAACCAACCCGAAGCTGCATCTGTTGCAAGCACAGCTGCGATTGGGTACATGCCACCCGAAATTCCCTTACCGGTCACCATGATGTCTGGAGTGATGCCGTGCTTGGTGATACCCCACAGTTCGCCAGTACGCATCAAGCCTGTTTGAACTTCGTCTGCGATGTACAACGCGTCGTACTTTTCGCACAAGGCTTTTACTGCTTCGAGGTAACCAGGATTTGGCAATGGGAAACCGTATGTCGCTGGAATTGTTTCCATGATGACAGCAGCAACGTCACGACCGCGCAATGCATCTTCCATTGCTTCAAGATCGTTGAACGGAACGTGTGGGAAATCTTCCGGCTGATCCGCAAGGAACAACTTTGAAAAGCGATCATCACCAGTACCAACAGCAAGGCCGGTGTGGCCGTGATAGGCCTTGATGATTGAAACGATCTTGCGCTTTTGAGTTGCATGTCGCGCAGTCTTCAAAGCGATGTCGATTGCTTCGCCGCCACCAGAGCCGTACATAACTTTGTTCAAGCCAGCTGGCGCACTCTTCACAAGAGCTTCGGCAAGGGCGGTACGGGCAAGTGATGGGAAGTGATGATTGCCCACGTCGAAATGCTGCATCGCCATCGTTACGGCTTGCACAACTTCGGAATTGCGGTGACCAAGGTTGTATGTTCCACCATTGAGGTGAGCATCGATCAGGCGCTTACCTGACATGTCATAGATGAAGTACTCTTCGCGGCGGTCGATAACCAGTGGCACACCAGAGTCAATCCAGAACTGGGTCTTGCCCGGATTCCAGAATTCCTTGGCCTTGTCGAGTACCTCTTGCTTGGACTCGAATGAGAAAACGCCGTAGTCGAATTCGGGCTTAGTCGCCTGATTTTCGGCCATTGCGCACCTCCCTAGA
>CANFIL010000054.1 GCA_947447095.1 Actinomycetota bacterium
ACCTCACAGATCGACAGGGTTCTAACCATTCAGGTGGAAACATGCGGGCATGGTTCCATAATCCATGCATTGATTCCGCGGGTGCATACACCGCATCGTGCGGAACACTTGTGACGGAAAAGGTTGCAGTACCAAATGTCTTAACTCAGGTACAAAGTGCTGCGGTAGCTGCTCTCAAAGCGGCGCATCTGGGCGTGAAGATTGTTAAAGCTGTTGATGCCAATCACGTCGGCCAGGTGACTGCAATTTCAGTTCCGGCTGGCACACGTGTCGATGTGGATACGGTCATTACGTTGACTGTCGGGATTGCTCCAGCTCCAGCTCCAACACCGAGTTCTTCGACATCTGTGACGCCTACAGCTTCAAGTTTGCCAACTCCGACGTCGACCCCGTAATTACTTTTTCTTCGTTGGAGTCAAAGTAAGAGGCGTGACTTTCATCTTTTTTGCCTTGGCTAGTGCTGCGCGCGCTTGTGCAACCTTCTTAGCCTGAGTTGCATTCAATGCGCTCTTTGGAACTGTTCCATAGGTAACGTTCGTAGTCCAGATATGTTTCTTCTCAACACTCTTACCTGGGTACGGCGCGTGCCATACGGAATTGTTACCCGCGTAAATACCAACGTGATAGACACCGCCGGCACTATGGAAGAAAACGAGATCGCCAACGCGGGCCTTTGATGCAGGTACTTGGGTAGCCCAGTTGTATTGAGCACTTGCAACTCGCGGCAAATCGATGCCAAGTTGGTTGAAAACATATTTTGTGTAACCGGAACAGTCGAAGCCGTTCGGGGTGGTGCCCCCACTGACGTAACGTACTCCCGCGTAATTGTCTGCGGTGTGCACAACTTTGGAACCACTGACTACGGCTTTGTTCAATTCGCCCTGGGCTGCAGCAAGTTCGCTGCGGGCCTGTGAAATTGCACGGCTTCGCGATGCGACAGTCGCGTTGTGTGCGTTACGAACTGCAAGGTATTGAGTAACGGTCTGCTTGGCTTGAACCGTTTCAGCCTTGGTCGAGGTGTCGACCTGGCTTGCAGCGCCCAAGGTTGGCGTAGTGGCCAAGACATTGTGAGCCTGCACAAGGAGGACACCAGTGATGCCAAGGGATGCAGCAGCAAGGACTAGTGGTGATTTATTGACGGTGCGCTTGGCACCGACGTGACGTCCGTATCTGGACATACGATTCTCCCGACGCCGATGAGGTGAGCTGTCGGGTTCGGCTGGAGAAGTCTGCCGGTCAGTTTCCTGACTTAACCCCAAGGACACTCTCGTGTCCGCTTACCTGTGGTTCCCCCACTCTCACCCAAGGTCCGTAACCCATCAGCAGGGGGTGAGATTTGGCGCCCCGCCGATAGCGATTCCGGTTGGAATCTCGTAAATTCACGGTAACCCAAGGCTCGGACCGGACACGCCCAGTCGAATTCTGGAATCGGACATAACAGGCAGTATCGAGGTGTTAAACCCCGAAAATACGGGGTGAAATCGACCTAAAATTTCTTCGCGACACATCTCACACTTTGGGTATTTGACGCCAAAATCAGGCCATTTTGGTCAAAATTTCCTTGGTATCAGCGATCTGGTCAAACCAGATCGGGCGAAGGATGTCGACGCGCCATTCTGGCTCTTGAGTAGCAGCCAGCGTCTCAACAACCGGTGCGGTTCCTGTCTGGCTGCGTTCATGCAACTTGATCATGCGGATCGCCAAGTCGGTCTGAATCGGATACTGCATTGGTTGACCACCTCGGGCTGCAATCAGACCGATGTAATAGCACTTTTGTAGTCCCAGCGGCACAACTCCGGCTCCGAGACGCAACGGAACATTGTCAGCGCTGCGCTGTAGCAAGCTGTCATCCAACATCGGAACGCTGGCGTGGAAGCCGGTGGCCCACAGAATCGTTTCGAAGTCCTTGCTGGTGCCATCGTCGAAATGAACAGTCTTGCCCACGAAACGAGTGATTCCAGGCTTGATGGCAATGCGACCGTGCTGCAACCAATAAAGCAGCAGGTTGTTCACTACTGGTGGACCATCCATCAAACGTTTGTGGTCAGGTTCAGGCATGCCTGGGTAATTGCTCCACTCGCCCACCGAAACACGCATCATCAGCCGGGCGATCAGATCTTGTTCTTCAAAACTGAATTCAGCCATCCACGGCAATTCAGCTCGCGGGCGCCCAAAGAATGTTTTGGGTTGAAAGAAATGTCCCGAGCGCATCACGATCGATGTGTCGAAATAGTTCTGGGCGCAATCAACAGCGAGGTCGCAACCTGAGTTACCGGAACCGACAATGAGAACTGGTCCTTCAATGTCCTTTGTGTTCCTGTAGCTGCCTGAGTGAATTTGTCGTCCTGTGAACTCGCCTTCGAACTCTGGAGTCTTTTGATCCCACAAATGACCGTTTGCGATGAGTACCCCTTCATATATTTGGGTCTTGCCATCACTGGTTGTTACTTCCCAGCCATTCGACCCGGGAACACCATCGCTTGGCAAAGGAACACACGAAACGACCTCTGTGTTAAATGTGATGCGTTCGAAAAGCTTGAATTCTTCGGCATACATATTGAAGTATTTCAACATGAGATCCTTTGAAGGAAATGTTGGATAGTCATCTGGCATGGGCCAGTGTTCGTATCCAGTCACAGTCTTCGAAGTGATCAAGTGCAAGAAGTCGTAGTCGTGATTCCAATGACCGCCTACTTTGTCGCTCTTTTCAAAACAGTCGACTTCGAAGCCTTCATCAATCAACATTTTGAGCGCAGGCAATCCTGCAGCGCCGGCGCCAATTACGCAGTACTTCTTGGTCATCGTGCATTCTCCACTTCAAATACGTCTTGCATTAAAGGTCGTTCAAAAAGTTCAACGATTTCTGTGTCGCTGAATGGTCGCATGAATTCACGAACGGATTGACGGATGTGGTTGGTCCATAAACCAACTGCCTTATCGACATCTCCTTCAAGAATTGCATCGAGTACAGCGATGTGACGAGCCACCAGATCTTTGTGATCTGCGGCTTCATAACGAATGCCTAGGAAACGAACGAACACTGAAATGTCTACAGCTGTTTGCTGAAACGTCTCAGTGATTCGAGGTAATGAACCCAGCTCAATAAGCGCTGTCTGGAAATCTAGGTCCGCCGACACCATGGCGAAAGCATTTCCACCAATAGCTTTGTTGAGTTGGGCAAGTTTCTTGTTAACAATCGTTGTGTCGAGCTGTCCATGTTTTTGCGCGTGACATGCATGCGAAATCGCAATAGATCCCAACGACATTCGAATCGCATAGACCTCAAGTACATCGTCAAAATTTGGGGCTGAAACGATTGCTCCACGATTCTTGCGAAGCTCTATGAGGCCTTCGGATGCAAGTAATCGAATGGCTTCGCGGATAGGGCCGCGCGACGTTCCAAACGAGTCTGACAAATCTTGTTCGATGAGTCGGTCGCCGGGCTTATAGGTGCCAACCAAAATGGCCTCGCGAATTTGATCTGCAAGCAGTTCAGCTGTCCGTGCTGATGGAAGTGCTTCAAATGTCATCGCATTACGTCCGCACCGGAGATCACGATGGTTTCGCCGTCAACGAACCCGGCTTTCGTCGGATCTGTCAGCAGGAATACCCACTCGGCGATTTCTGAAGGTTGGGCAACGCGACCGATGGGAATGGATTTGGCAGCTTCTTCCATGCGACCAGTTGCTGCGTTACCTGGTGTTGCAACCCAACCAGGTGCAATGCCATTCACGCGAATACCTTGTGGAGCAAGTTCAAGCGCGAGTGACTTTGTCATCATGATGACCGCGGACTTTGATGCACCATAGAGAAGTTGTCCGCGTGAAACTGTGAAGCCATCAACGGAGGCAAAGTTGACTACGGAAGATCCTGCCTTCATATAAGGAACGCAAGCGGCCGTCACATTGAGTACTCCAAGAACATTGACGCCAAAAATGAAGTTGAAGTTTTCTTCGGTAAAAGTTTCCAAGGTTGTCGGTGGAAAGACGCCTGCGATGTTGGCGACAGCATCGATCTGGCCGCCGGTTGCGGCAACTGCAGGAGCAAGGGATGCCTCGAGCGATTCACGGTTGCGCACATCAGCCTTCACCCAATGCAACGAGGCAGACTCGATGCCGGGGTTATCCGCGACGTCAACGGCAATGACGTTCCAACCGCGTTCAAGATACAACTCTGCGGTTGCTCGACCCATTCCACTGCCGGCACCAGTTATTACGGCTGTTCCCATGACTGCTCCAAAATTGTTAACAATTTACAATTACAGCAAGTATGGGTCGGGTTGCGCCAGCCGTCAAGCCTTTTTAAAAGTTTCTTCAGCCGCAGGGTTGCCGCAAGCTAAAACTGCTTGAGCAGAGCCAGGTACTTCGGAATGATCACAACTCTGCGGTTCTTGGATTGATTGGTCTTGCTTGCCGGATTTACGGCACCCTTAGCAACCACCGTGATCTTCGCTTTAACCCCATGAGCACGCAGATAGGTTCGCACCGCATTGGCTCGCTTCCTTGCCAGGATCTTATTCGCTGCCTTTGACGCCGCAGATTTCCTATTCGTCATTGTGTAGCCATAAATGGTTATCGACTTTGCCTTTGAGACATTCGTGGCGACGCAATCTAGTGTTGCCTTCGTGGCACTCGTCAGTTTGGCTGAACGTTCCTTGAAGTAAACGGTCCACTTACTTGGTGAGGCACAGCCAACTCCAGTTTGTTCCTTCTCCACTGGATTTGGGCCAATCGGATTGATGCCTATGAACTCGATTGTTGCGCGGGCTGAATCTATAAACCACACGTTGTTATCAAAGTCAGTAGTGATGTCTCGCAGATTTGGGGCCACACTGAACCACTCGGACTTTACAAAGTCTTCAAAAGAAATTACTCCGCCTGTTCCAGTTGTAATTTCTTGAAACGCACGAACCGCGTTATCGCCTTGATCAGTAAGCCAAACAATGCCGTCTTCAGAAACAGTGATTCCTGGTAATCCAGTTCCGCCGCTCGTGGGCACTCCGTAGTACGCAAGTTCGCCGTGATGACCTGTTGCCGTGTCGACCCTAATAATCACATCATTTGTCAGACACGTTACCCATAAGAATCGGTGGCGGTCGCTGGCCATGGCTTGCGGTCCGCAATTGGTCAATTGGTGCGTTTCGTAAGTGCTACCTGGGCTTGAAGGATTCCAATCGATGATGGTGTCATTGGCACCGTCCACAGCCCACATTAAATTGTCAGGGCCGCTCGTTAGATCCGTCACCCAGTTTCCCTGCAGGGTCCAAATGCCGTTGAGATCTTTAACCGAACTCGCAGATGTGTAGTTAGCCCAAATATGTCCGTTGACATCTCGAGCTCCAGCGGTAGTCGCACTGATTTCTTGAATCGTTGGATATGTGGCGTTCGTGCAATTGGCGTTGTAATGCACAAGCCCGCCACCGTATCCAACCGCGTCCATAGATCCGTCATCGCCAGGAACTATGAAATAGGGATTAATAGTCGTGCCATTGTGAATCTGAAGGGCGGTGTCACAAATATGTACTCCAGCTTGCTTGTTCCACGGTTCAATGAAACCAACAAAATCTGGCAGTGTTCCTTCGGAAGTACCGGAGAACCACACTTTGCCATCAGTGGCTAATTCAATATGTTGAATGCCGCCAAACAAAACGGAACTTGCTGTTTGACCAGTGGGGTAACTTTCCATCGTGGCGGTGCAGTGATCAAGGACGCACGCCAAGCGGGGTGCAATTGGAGCCGAGCTTGTCGCGTAAGCCGGAACTGTGAGTCCGACAACGAGAAGTCCCGATAGAACCAGTGAACGAACCTTCATAATGTTTCTCCCAAGTTTCTTGCCCTCATGGTTACGGTATTGGCTGGAGAAGTTCTGCGCATGTGAAAGGGCGAGCCCGACAATTCGGACTCGCCCTTAAAAACAGGCTCTTAGATAGAAGTAATAGCCGTTTCAATGTCATGGCGTGGGTTACGCGGACGCGCTGCAGTTTCGTCGATGTTGCCAATCGCAAGGACGGCTACCGTCTGGAGTTGCCCGTCGGCAAAGAACTCGGCATTGATCTGGTCATTGTGGATGCCAGTCATTGGGTATACGCCAAGTCCCTGCGCGCGAAGCGCGAGGATCAAATAGCCAAGCTGAAGCCAGCTCTGAGTGTTGGCAAGGTTATTGGTGAATTCAGTGTTCTTCCACAGTGGAACCCCAGCCATGCCCGGATTGATTGTCGGCATGTGTTCTGCAAATTTGGTATCTGCGGCAATGATGGCAACTTGCGATGCGGTACTTACCCGCGGTTGATTACCTTCCATGACGCGTTCAACAAGTGCTGCGCGCTTTTCCGGTGAGTTGACGAGCACGATACGCATGGGCTGAGCATTAAATGCGGTCGGAGCCCACTTCATCAATTCGTAGGCAGCATGAATCTGGGCATCGGATACTGGAGCTTCGGTGAAATTCGCTGGAGTATTGGCTTGAGTGAAAAGAAGTTCTTGGGTTGCTTGATCGATTGCTTTAGACATGCTTGAAACCTCGGTATATTTGATCTGTATTTCCAAGTTAGTTTAATTTTCAACTATCAGCAAATCGAGAGAAGGCATCTCATGTGTAAGCAAGTGGCATGCACCCTATGCGGCAAAATTACGTGGACCGGTTGTGGCGAGCACCTTGATGGGCTTTTCGATGGTGTTGCCCAAGAAGACTTGTGCATCTGCGATAGCCCGGACAACGAATAGCGTTAAAAATAGGCCCTTGCTCAGAGCGAGCATGGGCCTATTTTTTATTTAGTTAGAAGGCAGCTACTGGCGCAGTTTGCGAGTCTGACTGGCTCGATGTAGCCAACAATTTTTCATTGTCTCTTTCACGCCAAGCAAAGTAAATCAACGCACCCGGCAAAATTACATCGCTAACAATGAATATCGGATTTGATGTCAGATAACCAAAATACCAATTTCCCGTTTGCGCGTTGAGCTTAAAATGAATCAGCAAAATACTTAGTGGACGAGTTGCACCCACCACCATGAGGTGAACCCAATTTGGATCTCGTCCCCACAGAGACAAAAGAGCAAGTATTTGTGTTCCAAGAATCAGTAGCAGCCAGCCAGCCCAATAGAGGTACATCGCAAGTCTCATAGTTGAATCCGTGTACTGCTTTGGATCAACTGTGAAAGCCCATTGATTGGTGGCAACGATTATCGTTGCCACCCAACCAATGATTACAAGCTTGGTGACCGTGTGTTTTGTCGACACTTGGTCAAGCCATGGATTCGTCACTGCATCTACCTAACGTCACTGAGGAAGAACACAGGTTGCAACATTAGTTCCAACTGGAATTGCTTCATTCAAGGTGTGAAGGTCAAGCATTGTGATCGTTCCATCTACACCATTAATCGTGCAAACACCGGTTGTGGACCAAGGGTTGCCAGGAAGACCCTGAGGACCCATTTCACCCTGGAGACCTTGTGGGCCTTGTTCGCCTTGAGCGCCATCAACACCGTTAGTTCCATTAGTTCCGTTCTGACCATCGATACCATCACGGCCATCGTTGCCTGGCTGACCAGGAGCACCATCGCTACCGTTCTGGCCATCGGCACCCTTGAGTGACAATAGCCATTCAGCCTGGGTGCCTTCGAAGCCATTGATTAAAGCGATTGCATAAGCTGATGCGCCATCCGCGCCTGTCGGACCAGCTGGACCTTCAGCACCAGCAGGACCCTGAGCGCCATCAACACCGTTGGTTCCATTCGAACCATCGCGACCATCAACACCGTCACGGCCATCAGCACCAGCAGGACCCGCAGGACCTACTTGAGAACCAATCGCTGCGAAGAAATCAGCAAGCGTTCCCTCTGCATTGCCAGCCTGGGCTTGCCAGACTTCGAACGCTGACATTCCATTTTGACCATCTGCACCAGCAGGACCCTGAGAGCCATCAACACCATTAGTGCCATTGATGCCGTCAATGCCATTCGTGCCGTTCTGACCATCAACACCATTAGTGCCATCAACACCGTCACGGCCATCAGCACCAGCAGGACCCGCAGGACCTTGCTCACCGGCAGGACCTTGAGC
>CANFIL010000055.1 GCA_947447095.1 Actinomycetota bacterium
GATCAAACAGCAGGGCAGTACGAGTGCCAGTACCGTTGCTCGTGAGCATGGCCTCAACAAGATCGCCGTTCACGCTGACAAACGTCGCGTCCCAATCGCCGATTGTGTCGTCATCAACTCCTGGTGCGACCTTGGCAATGACTCGGTGTTGTGTTGAAAGCTCGCGGACGAAATCCCACGATGGTGACCAGTTCTTTGAACTGAAATTACGTACCGTGTCACCGGTCGCAGTCTTAGCTGCTTTGGGATCCCGTCGCGCCGGATCCACAAAGATCACATCAACATCGTCAGGTATCGAAAAAGTAGTTGCATCCGCGCAAACAACATCGACATTGAAAGCGGACAAGTTATGAGTCGCCAGCGCTGCAACCTCGGGATCAAGTTCAACAGCCGTCACGCGGTGTCCCGCGCGAGCCATGGCAGCAACATCAAAACCGAGACCGCAGGTCAGATCGAGAACGTGAGAATGTGCGCCGATGTTCTCGGTGATCCATTGCGCGTGCCAATTCGCGACAACTGGGCGAGTGGCTTGGCTGAGGCCATCGGTTGTCATCAAGAACGCGGTAGGAATTCCCCAGCGAGAAAACGCACGTTTGCGCAACCATGCTTGGTGAATTGCCGATCCGATTAAATCAATTGCGACATCAGGAAACTCGGCACGAAACTTTTGAATGTCATTTGCTTCGAGCGAGACGTTCTCGGCGACATTAATAATGTGTTGCGCTTGCGCACTGGCAAGCCATTCGACGTTCAAGGTCACTTGTGGGAAGCCAGCCACTCAAGACCGATGCCGTGTTCGGCGCCGATGAAGTTTTCGAGCTGTGCCTTAATGACACTTTCGGCCGTTGCGCCAAAAAGTGGGACCGCGACCTTGATGTCAAAGTGAATCGCGACGTGTGTTCCCATCGATGTGGGGGACAAGGTGATGGAACCTGTCACGGTCGCCGGTGCATTCTTGACGGTCAGGCCGACCTGTGCGCGACGGATTCCTGCGGCATCTGGCTCGCCCCAAGTCTGGACCTCTTGCAAAGTGATGGTGTCGCCAAGGAAGGTTTTGGCGATTGGGGGGATTCCTTCCACGATCAAGCGCGTGATCGTCAGCCTTGTGGTTGACCCTGCAATGTCTATTGAATGAGCGCTTTCGGCCGTATTGCTGCCTTTGGCGTCCAAAAACGCATCATCGAGCCACATGGTCCACACCAGCTCGGGGCTAGCCGGGTAATCCAGGGCGATGTCGCAGGTTGTACTCACCTGTCAATCATTGCCTATAGCGCGCAATGAGGCAGTGATTGAATGCGTTGGTCCGTGCTTTATTCACGCCGTGGCGTTAGGTAGGCTGAGTTTTGAGTTACTCACAACGAGGTGACTACTCATTTCTGGAGGCATTTTCATGTCCGATGCTCCGCGTACCACGCGACGTCTGGAAGAGGCCCTACAAGGCCTAGTTAAGCAAGTTGTTGATGCGGTTCCCGCAAACGCAGCAAACGTAGCTCACCGTTACTTTGAGCTCGTTGCCCCAGAAGACATGGTCGGTCGCGAAGTGCGCGACCTCAGCGCGATGATCAACGCCCATGTTGCGGTCGCACAGACTCGCACGCAAGGTACAGCCCGGGTATCCGTCGTTGCACCTGCACTTGATCGCGATGGTTGGTCATCGCCGCACACTGTTGTACAGATTGTCACGGACGACATGGCTTTTCTTGTTGACTCAGTGACTGCAGAGTTATCGCGTCAAGGTCGTGGAATTCATTTGGTAATCCACCCGATCTTTGCCGTTAAGCGCGATGCAAATGGAAACCTTGTTGACGTACTTGATCAAGAAACCACACAAGAAATCCCTGCTGGCTACATCGCTGAATCCTGGATGTCGATTGAAATCGATCGCGAAACTGACGAATCAGACCTGCGTGCAATCGAATCCCACCTACTTACCGTTTTGAACGACGTACGTGTCTCGGTCAACGATTGGCCAACAATGAGCGCACGAGCAATTGAACTTGCAGAAACGCTGCCTTCGCTCACATCCAACTATGCTTCGGACGAAGTTGCTGATGCAGTCGAGTTCCTTAAGTGGATCACCGAGGATCACTTCACATTCACGGGCTATTCGGAATACACATTTAGTGCCGCCGGAGTGGCAAGTGCAATTGCGGGGACAGGTCTTGGCATCCTGCGAGACGCATCACAAGAAGATACTGTTGCGATGGCAATGCGAACTCATGTGGGTTCCGCGCGCGGTCCACTGCTTCTTGTAACCAAGGGCAATACTCGCTCCACAATTCATCGCCCGTCATATGTTGATTACATTTCGATTGCTAAAACCGACGCTCAAGGCACTGTCATTGGCGAGTATCGCTTCTTGGGCTTGTACACATCAACGGCCTATACCCAATCAGTATTCACAATTCCAGTTGTCGCCCGCAAGGCTGAAAAGGTTATGGATGCATTCGCACTCGACGCCGATTCACACAGTGGTAAAGATCTGATTCAGTTCCTCGAAACGTATCCACGCGATCAGCTTTTCCAAATTGATGCAACAGAACTCGAAGAAACTGCTCGCGGTGTTCTTCAGTTGCAAGAACGTCGCCAAGTTCGCGTGTTCGCTAGCACTGAAGCTCTAAGCCGCTTTGCCAGTGTGATGGTGTACTTCCCGCGCGATCGCTACACAACTGAAGTACGTGTACGCATGGAAGATATCTTGATTGCGACATATGGAGCAGACTCTGTCGACTTCAAGGCATGGCTCACAGAATCAGTATTGGCACGGTTGTCGTTTGATGTACGCATGCCAGCCGGAGTTGCTGTTCCCGCAATTGACTTGGATGCACTCGAGACCGCGCTGGCAGAGGCAACCCGTTTCTGGGAGGACGATTTCGCGGACGAAGTTGTCGGCCAGCTTGGTGAAGAAGAGGCTGCACGCGTTTTACGAAAGTGGGGAAGTAGTTTCCCTGAATCTTTCAAGGAACATGTTCCGGCTGATCACGCAGTTGCACATGTGACACATCTTGAGGCACTCGAATTTGCCGCCGAAGGTGCGATCACCGTTTCGCTAAACGATTCGCCTGATGCGGCTGAAGGTGCTCGTCGATTTACGATCTATCGCCTCGGTCAGCCAATTACTCTGTCGGCAATTTTGCCAATGTTGCATGACATGGGAATCGAAGTTATCGACGAACGAGCATTCGATATTCGCCGACCGAAATCTGCAGCCGCGTACGTTTACGATTTCGGCATTGGCTTTAATGTTGACGCAGTCCCAGCTCTAGACACTTTGGCTGATCGTTTCTGCGAATCTTTCATGGCTTCATGGAATGGTGAAGTAGAAAGCGATGGTTTCAACGCCCTCGTTGTTCACGCCGGCCTGACTGCCCGAAACGTTGCCATCATTCGCGCATACGCCGCATACTTGCGCCAGGCAGGAACGCCGTTTAGCCAGGGCTATTTGCAACAAGTTTTGCTTGCCAACGTTGGCCTAGTTCAAATGTTGCTTCAGTTATTCCGTGTTCGCTTCGATCCGGCATTCACCGAAGATCGAGTTTCTGCGGAAGCCGCACTTATTGATTCGGTCAATGAGGCACTAGATGAAGTGAAGAGTCTTGACCACGACCGCATTTTGCGCGGCAGTATCGCATTGGTTCGCGCCACAATTCGTACCAACGTTTTTCAGCGCAACGACGACGGCAATTACAAGAGCGTGATGTCGTTCAAGATTGCATCTCATCAAGTGCCTGATCTGCCATTGCCAGTGCCAATGTTTGAAATCTGGGTTTGTTCACCGCGCGTTGAAGGCATTCACTTGCGCTTCGACATGGTGGCTCGTGGCGGTTTGCGCTGGTCGGATCGTTTCGAAGACTTCCGTACCGAAATCTTGGGTCTTGTGAAGGCTCAGATGGTCAAGAACACTGTCATCGTTCCATCGGGTGCAAAGGGTGGCTTCGTTGTGAAGCGCAGCCCGGATGCAAGTGATCGCGAAGCATGGATGGCCGAAGGTATTGCGTGCTACCAAATGTTCATTGGCGCATTGCTTGATGTCACCGACAACTTGGTTCAGGGCGCTGTAGTACCACCACAGCTTGTTGTTCGTCATGATTCAGACGATCCATACCTTGTGGTTGCTGCTGATAAGGGGACCGCAACGTTCTCGGATATTGCAAACCAGATTTCGCTTGACCGCGGGTTCTGGATGGGCGATGCATTCGCATCGGGTGGCTCGATCGGTTATGACCACAAGGCCATGGGCATTACTGCTCGCGGTGCGTGGGAGAGCGTAAAGCGTCACTTCCTCGAACTTGGCATTGATTGCCAGAAGCAAGACTTCACTGCAGTCGGCGTTGGCGACATGAGCGGCGACGTTTTCGGTAATGGCATGTTGTTGTCCGAACACACGCGCTTGATCGCAGCATTTGACCACCGTCACGTGTTCTTTGATCCGACACCGGATGCGGCAACGTCATTCAAGGAACGTCAGCGCATGTTCGCATTGCCACGTTCCTCATGGGAAGACTACGACCGCAGTTTGATCAGTGCTGGCGGTGGCGTTTACTCACGCAGCGAGAAGTCGATTCCGGTAACTCCAGAAGTTCGCGCCGCACTCGACATTCAATCTGATGCCGAATCAATGACACCAAACGAATTGTTGTCACACATTTTGCGTGCAAACGTGGACTTGTTGTGGAACGGCGGAATTGGTACTTACATCAAGGCATCCAGTGAAAGCCATGCCCAAGTGGGCGATAAGGCGAATGACGGTCTTCGTATCGACGGCAACGCACTTCGCGTTCGTGTCGTTGGCGAAGGTGGCAACTTGGGTGCGACTCAACTTGGACGAATCGAAGCATCGCGAAGCGGTGTAAAGATCAACACTGATGCAATCGATAACAGTGCTGGTGTCGATACCTCGGATCACGAAGTTAACATCAAGATTCTTCTTGATCAGGCTGTTGCTGCTGGCTCGTTGTCACGTGATGAGCGTCACGAGTTGCTCGCGTCAATGACCGACGAAGTTGGCGAACTCGTGCTTCGCGACAACTACGAACAGAACGTAATCTTGGAGCAGGCGCGCATCAATGATGCCCCGATGCTTCGTGTTCACCAGCGCTTGATGCACCAGCTCGAATCGACTGGTTTGTTGAACCGTGCTGTTGAGTACTTGCCGAATGACAATGCGATTGAGGCGCTGCACTCTGCCGGCCTTGGATTGTCGTCACCAGAACTTTCCGTTTTGATGGCGTACGTCAAGATCGAATTGAAGCAGACCAAGGACACCGACACTGTCTTTGACGAGCCATGGTGTGAGGAAGTGCTGAAGAACTACTTCCCGACAGCATTGCGCACGAAGTATGCCGATTTGATGGCAACGCATCCATTGCGTCGCCAGATCATCGCGACAGTGTTGGCGAACGACATCGTTAACCATGGTGGAATTACGTTTGTCAGCCGCGCAGCTGAAGAAACTGGTGCTGTTGCTTCCGAAGTCACGCGTGCATATCAAGTAACACGCGAAATCTTTGGCTTCCCACAGATGTGGGCCGAGATCGAAGCGCTTGATGGCCAGATCACAACTGATGCTCAATGTGCGCTGTACTTTGAACTTCGTCGTCTGCTTGATCGTGCAACGCGATGGTTCTTGCAGTCTCGCGGTGGCACATTGGATGTTGCAGGCGAAATCGTAAAGTTCCGAGAGCGGATTATGGCGATTGGTCCAAATGTGCCAAGCATGCTCCAGGGCGGCGAATTGGCGCGTTATGAAAATCATGTTGCCCGCATGGTGGCTGATGGCACACCAGATTCGTTGGCTCGTCGCGTTGCTGCGTTGCTCGATGAATTCTCGCTGCTCGACATCATCGAAATTGCAGATCGCGTGGAACAGGATGCGGCGCAAATTGCCGACCTGTACTTCTCGCTCAGTGAGCGTTTCGAAGTCGATCGCCTTTTGCACCACATCACGAACTTGCCACGCGATGACCGCTGGACTTCGAATGCACGTTCTGCACTGCGCAGCGACTTGTATTCGGCATTGGCCGGTATCACAATGCGTGTTGCAAAGTCGATGGATGCATCCAAGTCACGCGATCAGCGCATTGCTGAATGGGAAGAGTGGCTTGCAGAAGGCGTTGGACGTACTCGTGCCACGCTTGCTGAAATTGCACAGAGTGAGCAGACCGACTTGGCGACGCTTTCCGTTGCCCTCCGTGCCGTGCGCACGCTGGTTGGTCAAGGCGCAGCCTAGTTCTGATCGAATCACTGGCAAGTTAGTCACACTCTGACCTGCCACTGCTATTCGTCAGGTTTTGCGCGCATAATTCCTGCACAATGGAGTCGTGACGACTTCAATCATTCTTGACTGCGACCCTGGCCACGACGACATGATGGCCATCTTGTTGGCTGCTGCGCATCCCAACATCGACCTGTTGGGAATCACGACGGTCTCGGGAAATGGCTCGCTGGACAAGGTCACCTACAACGCGCAGCGCATCTGTGCGTTGGCTGGTCTGACGATTCCAATCGGCAAGGGTGCGAATGATCCGCTCGCAGGTAAAGCAAGTGCTGCGCCAACAATTCACGGTGCAAGCGCACTCGATGGCGCGCCTTTGCCCGAGCCTACGTATGACCTCTCGGAATTGAATGCCGTTGAATTGATCGCCAAGCTCGTAGCTGAGTCACCCGTGCCAGTCACGCTCGTGCCAACTGGTCCGATGACGAACATTGCGCAGTTTTTGATGGCGCATCCTGAACTTCACAGCAAGATCGAACACATCGCGTTCATGGGTGGCAGTGTGACGCGTGGAAACTGGACGCCGTATGCCGAATTCAACATCTGGGCAGATCCAGAAGCCGCCGATGTTGTGTTGCGTTCGGGAATTCGCACGACAATGGTCGGCTTGAATGTCTCGCACATGGCGCTAGCAACTCCAGAAGTACTTGATCGCTTGTTGGCGCTCGACACAGATTTGGCACGCACCGTCGTGGACTTGTTGAAGTTCTTTGCTCACACGTATGACACTGTTTTTGGAATGCCAGATCCACCGCTACACGATCCGATTCCTGTTGCTGCAGTGATTGATCCTGCCGTGATGACCACAGCGCTGCTTCCTGTGTCGATCGAACTCAATGGCGATCTGACTCGCGGCGCAACGGTCGTAGATGTTCATGGCATCACTGGACGCGACGCGAATGTGCACGTTGCGCTGGATTTGGACGTGGACTATTTCTGGAACCTGATCGTCGATTCAATTCGCGACTTGGGGTAGCGCAATATGACATGGCAACCAACAGCCGAGTATCCCAAGCGATACGGCTGGAAAACTCCGATTACTGCGCCTGGCCCTAAGGGCAATGACATGTTGCGCAGCATGCGCAAGATTCAGGGCGATCCGCTGCCATATCTCGAGCAGGTATGGCGCGACCACGGCGATGTTGTGCAGTTCCCAATTCCGTGGCCGGTGTATTTGGTGTCATCGCCTGGCGGTGCACGCGATGTGTTGGTGAACCTGAACCGCGATATGGGCAAGCGAACATTGCAGTACACAACGCTGTCGCTCGTGACTGGGTTTGGGTTGCTGACCGCGGATACCGCGGAGTGGAAGCCACGTCGTCGCGCGATGCAGCCGGCGTTCCATCACCAGCTGGTTGCATTGACGCAAAGTCGTGTTGATGAAGCGCTCATTGCATTGAACGACGAATGGCGTGAGCTGACGGCCGATGGCCCAGCAATTGTTGACATTGATCAGGCAATGATGGAACTTGCACTCAAGATCACCGGTGCTGCATTGTTCGGCATCAATCTTGAAGATGATGCGCGAGAAATTACTGAAGCGACATTGATTGCATTGCATGGCGTGATCGCGCGCGCTCAAAACCCGTTGCCGTTCCCATTGGCAGTTCCAACGCCAGGTAACGTCCGCATGAA
>CANFIL010000056.1 GCA_947447095.1 Actinomycetota bacterium
CGTTTCGGGCAACGAGAACAAGGTTCATTCCACGGGAAGCCAACTCGTCAGCAAACTCGAAACCAATACCGGCAGTTGCTCCTGTTACTAGCGCAGTTCGGCGATAGAAGGTTGTCATCGCGAACGTCGGCCTGGACGCCAGACGACAACAGCATTTGATGGGTTGCGTTCTCGCAAAATTTCGATTTCAAGCAATGCGCGCTCGAGTTGTTCTTCAAGATTCAGAATGCGCACAATTCCGGCGAGGGTAATTCCTTCGGCTGAAAGTGCTGCGACCGTGCGAAGACGATTGATGTCGCGTTGCGAGTAGAGACGATTTTGTCCACCAGTACGGTCGGGCGAAACCAATCCCATCCGATCGTATTGACGAAGAGTTTGTGGATGCATGCCTGAAAGCTGCGCTGCAATTGAGATGACATACAGCGGTGTCTCGTCATCAAAGTGATAGCTGTTAGCCATTACTTTTCACCCTTGTCCGCATGGACACCAGCCTTGCGCATGATGGCTTCGCGCGGGTTGAAATCAGCGGTTAATTCCGTGAATTCAGCTAATGCTTTTTGTGCGGCTTGGGAAATTTCGGCAGGCACGGCAATGTCCACGGTCACAATCAGATCGCCATGCTGGCCATCGGACTTTTGAACGCCTTTGCCTCGTGCGCGGAACTTAGCGCCAGTCTTAGTTCCAGCTGGAATTCGAATTTTCACAGGTTGGCCATCGAACACTGGGACTTCAATGTCTGCGCCGTTGACCGCTTCATCAAATCGAATTGGCATCACGATGGTGAGGTTGTTGCCATCACGGCTAAACAGTGGGTGAGCCTTAACGTGCACAGAGATATAGAGATCACCAAATGGACCGCCTTGATCGCCGGCGCCACCTTTGCCCTTGATGCGGATTCGCTGGTCGTTCTTTACCCCCGCAGGAATTCGAGCCTGTTGAGTGCCTGACTCGAGTCGGAGTGGAATCGTCACACCACGAAGGGATTCTTCAAAAGAAATCGTTACCGTTGTTTCAAAATCAGCGCCTCGACGTGGTCCGCGCTTTCGCCCGCCACCAAAAAGACCGCCGAGAAGATCATTGATGTCACCGAATTGCTGGCCACCACCAAACATGTCGCCCATGTTTTGACTTTGGCCACCAGCGCCGGGTCGGAATCCGCCACCCATTGCGCCAAGGCGCTCCATCTCGTCGTATTCAGCACGACGCTTGGTGTCGCCAAGAGTGTCGTATGCAGCGCTCACTTCTTTGAAGCGCTCTTCGATTTTCTTATCGCCCTCGTTCTTGTCTGGGTGCAAATCTTTGGCGAGCTTGCGATACGCCTTTTTGATTTCATCCTGAGTCGCCGTCTTGGAGACACCAAGAACTTTATAGAAATCTTTTTCAGCCATCAGTGTCTCCTTTCATTGAGACGGGACTATCTATAGACAGTGTTAAACAGTTTCGGTTTCAGCCGGTGCGCCTGGATCGGCAACACTGACGATTGCAGCGCGAATAACGCGGCCCGCAAATTCGTAGCCTGGCTGGAACACTGCGATACAGGTTGAAGAAGTTACTTCATCGCTGTATTCGTGAGCGATTGCTTCGTGACGCATCGGATCGAATGCATCCCCTGGCTCGCCAAACTTCTTCATGCCTAAGCGTGCAACAGTGCTCTCCAGTGATTCGCCAACGCTCTTGAATCCGCCTTCGAGTTCTTCGTGTGCACGTGCACGGCCGATGTCATCGAGGATCGGAAGCAATTCGGAAAGTGTTCCTGAAATTACTTGGTCACGCACGAGTTCGCGATCGCGATCTACGCGCTTGCGATAGTTCGAGTACTCAGCTTGAAGACGCTGCAGATCAGCAGTGAGTTCCGCAATCGGATCTGGTTCAGAAGCAGGAGCCTCCGGCGCATCTTCCGATACGCGCGGGGCTCCCGTCTCTGGATCAATCTTGCGATTGTCAGTGATCTTTACGTCCTCAGCTTCGCTGTGGTCGTTGTCGGTCACTTGTTGTCGCCTTCATCTACGATTTCTGCGTCGATGACGTCGTCATCACCAGCAGGTGCTTCGCCAGCGGCTTCAGCATTTTGGTTCTCTGCGTAGAGCGCTGAACCAAGTGCCTGTGAGGTTGTCGCTACTGCTTCAACGCCAGCCTTGATGGCTTCGAGGTCTGTGCCTTCGAGTGCCTTCTTCAGGTCAGCAAGTGGGCCTTCGACATTTTCCTTAGCTTCTGCTGGGAGCTTGTCTTCGTTTTCCTTGATGAACTTTTCAGTTGAGAACACGAGTGATTCGGCCTGGTTACGAACTTCGGCTTCTTCACGACGCGTGCGATCTTCTTCAGCGTGTGATTCGGCGTCAGCCATCATGCGATCGATTTCTTCCTTCGACAATGTTCCGCCGCCGGTGATTGTCATCGACTGTTCCTTGCCAGTACCGAGGTCCTTTGCAGAAACATGCACGATGCCGTTGGCGTCAATGTCGAAAGCGACTTCGATCTGTGGCACGTTGCGTGGTGCTGGTGGAAGACCAGTGAGTTCGAACGTAGCTAGCTTCTTGTTGTAAGCAGCCATTTCGCGCTCACCCTGGAATACCTGAATCAGTACCGATGGCTGGTTGTCTTCAGCAGTTGTGAAGATTTCCGAACGACGTGTTGGGATCGTGGTGTTGCGCTCGATGAGCTTGGTCATCACGCCACCCTTGGTTTCGATACCTAGTGACAATGGGGTGACATCGAGGAGCAATACGTCCTTCACTTCACCCTTCATGACACCGGCTTGAAGTGCGGCACCGATAGCAACAACCTCGTCAGGGTTTACACCCTTATTTGGTTCGCGACCGCCAGTGAGTTCCTTCACCAAATCAGTGACTGCAGGCATACGAGTCGAGCCACCAACGAGCACTACGTGATCGATGTCGCCAACCTTAATACCAGCATCCTTGATGACTTGCTGGAATGGAGCCTTGGTGCGCTCAAGTAGGTCAGCAGTCAATTGCTGGAACTGTGCACGCGTCATGGTCTCGTCCAAGTGAAGTGGACCAGCATCCGAAGCAGTGATGTACGGAAGGTTGATGTTTGCCGACTGTGATGCCGACAATTCAATCTTTGCCTTTTCAGCAGCTTCACGAAGACGCTGTACTGCAACCTTGTCTGCTGACAAGTCCACACCGTTAGCGTTCTTGAATGCTGTAACTAAGTGATCAACTACGCGCTGATCCCAGTCGTCTCCACCGAGGTGGTTATCGCCACTGGTTGCCTTTACTTCGACAACACCTTCGCCGATTTCAAGTAGCGAAACGTCGAACGTTCCACCACCGAGGTCGAACACGAGGATGGTCTGTTCTTGGTCACCCTTGTCTAGGCCGTATGCAAGTGCAGCTGCAGTTGGTTCGTTAACAATACGAAGGACGTTGAGACCAGCGATCTGGCCAGCGTCCTTTGTTGCCTGACGTTGTGCGTCGTTGAAGTATGCAGGCACAGTGATGACTGCATCGGTGACGGTTTCGCCAAGGTATGCCTCAGCATCGCGCTTGAGCTTTTGCAAAATGCGAGCAGAGATTTCCTGAGCGTTGTACTTCTTGTCGTCAATGCTGACGCTCCAGTTGGTTTCGCCGATGTGGCGCTTCACCGAACGGATGGTGCGGTCAACGTTTGTGACGGCTTGACGCTTGGCGACTTCGCCAACGAGTACTTCGCCGTTCTTTGCGAATGCCACTACCGAAGGAGTCGTACGAGCACCTTCAGCGTTAGCGATAACAGTGGGTTCGCCGCCCTCAAGGACGCTCACCACAGAGTTGGTTGTTCCTAGGTCAATACCTACGGCACGAGACATAGTTTCTTCCTCCAGTTGGATAGGTTTCCCTCGGGTCAGCCCCGACTCACCGCACCTGCGCAGTCCTCTGGCAGATGCCTTGAGTCGGGTTGGCTCAAGGTTCTTAGTAATTGTAACCCAGGTTCGCAAAGTTGTATTCCCGAGCAAAAAGCCCGTAAATAGTGAGTTTTCGGCCATCGTGCCCTAGTGTTAGCCAAATGCGAGCAGTTCAATTTGATGAATTTGGTGGCCTGTTATACGTAGCTGAGCGGCCGATGCCCGTTTTGCGCCCTCATGGCGTGATTATCAAGGTCGAAGCCACAGGCCTGTGCCGTAGCGACTGGCACGGATGGGCTGGCCACGATGACGACATCCAAAACTTCCCGCATGTGCCCGGTCACGAGTTCGCCGGCATCATCGAACAAGTTGGCGCGAACGTCACGAAGTTTGCAGTTGGCGATCGAGTCACGGTGCCATTCGTATGCGGTTGTGGCGAATGCGTGGATTGTCTGGCTGGCAACGCACAGGTCTGCATGTTCCAATGGCAACCAGGTTTCTCTGGTGCAGGCTCGTTCGCGGAGTACGTAACTATCCCCCAAGCCGACTTCAACGTGGTCGCAATTCCAGATTCAATCTCGTTCGACACAGCTGCTGGCCTTGGTTGTCGATTCGCGACGTCTTACCGCGGCATAGTTCAAGTCGCAAAAGTTCAACCTGATGAGACTGTCGCAATCTTTGGTTGCGGTGGCGTTGGTCTGGCCGCAATCATGATCGCCAAGTCACGCGGCGCTCGCGTGATCGCCATTGATAAGTCAAATGAAGCGTTGGACCGCGCACGACTTGCTGGTGCCGATGAACGCGTAGATGCACAGTTTGACGAAGTCGTAAAACTCGTTCGTAAGTTTGGCGACAACGGTGTGAACGTAACCGTAGATGCTTTAGGAAGCGTCGAAACATCGCGCACTGCAATTGAGACGTTGAAGCGACTTGGTCGTCACGTTCAAATTGGTTTGCTTCCGCCCGCAGTTATCGGTGATCACGCAACGATTCCCATGCACCGCGTTATCGGTCACGAACTTACTGTCATGGGCAGCCACGGAATGTCAGCGGCAACTTATCCAGAGATGCTCGCTGATATCGCTGCGGGACGACTTCGCCCAGACCTACTCATCGAGCGCGTCATCTCACTTGATGACGTCCCAGTCGAGCTTGCGGCCATGAGCCACGCATCTCCTCCTGGTGTAACCATCATTCATCCGTAACGTCACACATATACATAGCGCGGATTGCTAGTCTGCAAATGTGCCACAAATCAACGCTGATTCGTTAGAGCAACTACAACAACGCCGTAGTGCGAAGTGGCGTGGGTTTGATAAAGATGTCTTGCCTCTGCCAGTTGCTGAAATGGATTTCCCGATCGCAGATTCGATCAAAGCCGTATTGATCGACATGATTCAACGCAGTGACGTTGGCTACGGTGGCATCATTCCAGAATTCAATGTGGCATTCGCGAAATACTGCAAAGACGCATGGGGCTGGGAAGTTGATCCCGATCAGATTCGTCTAGCCACTGATGTTGGCGTTGCCGGTGTCGAAGTGCTTCGCGTCCTATGTGCACCCGGCGACAAGGTCATCATCAATTCGCCGGTGTATCACAACTTCTATAACTGGATTAAGGAAGTTCAGTGTGAAGCCGTGGATGTTCCAATGCAGCATGACGGTAACGGCACGTGGACTTTAGATTTTGAATCTCTCGAAAAAGCTTTCGCAGATGGCGCGAAAGCATATTTACTCTGTAGCCCACACAATCCAATGGGAACCGTTTTTACTCACGACGAATTGGCGCGGATAGCCGACCTTGCGCATAAGTATGGTGTCGTCGTTATCAGTGACGAGATCCACGCTCCGCTAACTTTTGATGATTCATTTGTGCCATTCCTCGCAGTTAGTGATACCGCACGCAAAGTTGGGCTGTGCATCACAGCGGCAAGTAAGTCGTGGAATCTTGCGGGACTCAAGTGCGCACAGATCGTGACTGCGGATGATGAAATGAAAAGCAGATTAAACGCACTGCCGATCAGCGTTGCATTCCGTGCTTCGATCCTGGGAGCGTGGGCAAGCACTGCTGCGTACAACGACGGTCGCGAATGGCTTGCAGATGTTCTTGAGCATCTGAAATCAAACCAACAGTTCCTCAGGGAACAGCTCGCGATGCATTTACCCAAAGCCCGATATTTCGTTTCCAACAGCACATACTTGGCATGGATTGACTTAAGCGCATACGGCATTGATGACCCAGCAAAGGTGTTGGTCGATAAGGGACGAGTTGCATTCAATGACGGTGCCGACTTTGGACCGGATGGCAAGAATCACATTCGATTGAATTTCGCGACAAGCCAAGAAATTTTGGCAGAAGCCATCAAGCGCATGGCGGATGTACTCGAGGCTTAGCCCGAACATCCTTATTCGTAGATAAAGTCGTGTCATGTCGCATTTAGGAATGATCACGATCGTCGTCGATAACTATGACGAAGCCATTGAGTACTACACAACTGCACTTGGCTTCGACTTGATCGAAGATACAAAGATGTCTGCGACAAAACGATGGGTTGTCATCGCACCAGATAGAACAACAGGCGCTCAGTTACTCATCGCTGAAGCAACATCGGATGACCAGCGAGCAGCAATTGGAAATCAAACCGGTGGACGGGTTGGCTTCTTTTTGTACACAGATGACTTCGACCGCGACTATGCACGGATGCAACAACACAATGTTGCATTTACCGAAGAACCCCGTCACGAAGAATTTGGAAAAGTCATTGTGTTCGCCGACAAATACGGCAACAAGTGGGACTTCATCGAGCGACGATAATTTTCGGTGCGCTACTCGCGTTCGTAAGGACAGTGTCGGCAGCCATTGCCACAGCAATGCCCACGGTTAGCGTGAGCCAGCGCTGTGAATACCCACGCGCCAGTCGAAGGATCAAAATATCCAGTTCGATCCTCACTCATTGCAATTTCATGTTGTTCAAGAATTTGCTCATAGTCACCCCGCGCCGGATCTAATCGATCTGTAGCAGGCACAGTGAGTTCGCGCGCAGCTAATTGCGTTATCCGTGATTTATCGCGAAACCCCATACGCCGACACTAATGCCAGATAACGTAACCGTCATGACAGAGTTCCTGAGTCACCAGATCAAAACTCCATGGCAGCCAATGTCCGTCATCATCGACGCGTCTGGCAAACCGACTGTTGTCGCTGCCGCATTTTCTTCGTTGCCTGATCTCATCGCAAAGGCCGGCGACGAAATCGCCATTTCAAAGATTCGAAAAGACCCACAGCTGCTCGGCATCGTTGACGTCGTCAACAACTGGATTGATGGCGAAGTCAATGCGTTCGATTCGCTCACAGTGCGCCAGCCAGGTGGCGAATTCATGCAGGAGTGCTGGAAAGCATTGCGAAAAGTCCGCGGTGGAACTGTTGTCAGTTACGCAGATCTCGCATTGAAAGCAGGTCGACCTCGCGCGATGCGCGCAGCTGGAACCGCCTGTTCTTCAAATTTGATTGCCCCGATTATTCCGTGCCATCGTGTGGTTCGAACCGGTGGAGACTTAGGGAACTATGGTTTTGGCGTTCCGCTGAAGCGCACGTTGCTTGAACATGAAGGTATTACTTTCTAGCAACAGACCTACACTTAACACGTGACCCAATACCTGATCGTGTTCGCAGTGGTTTTCATTGCAAACGTCGTGCCAGCATTCGCGCCACCGACATGGTCAATTTTGGTTTTTCTCACATTACATTACGACTTGAATAATGCGCCTGCGATTGTGATTGGTGTGATTGCGGCATCAAGTGGCCGTTTTATTTTGGCAAGTGCATTTCGTCGCTACCGTGACAAGTTTCCGCAGTGGTATCTCGAGAACATGGAAAACGCTGCATCGCATCTGACAAAGTCCAACCGACATGTGAC
>CANFIL010000057.1 GCA_947447095.1 Actinomycetota bacterium
CGTGAACGTACATGGCGGTCAGGTCGTTGGTCCAGAGTGTGGCCTCAAGGTTTCCGGCGTTGAGGTTGATGTCAATCGTGACCTCTCGACCAGCCAAGTCAACGACCGGCTCGACTGCAAGCGCGGCGCCATTTCGGCAGACCGCAACACCATTGAAGGAAACATCAATAGCATCGGCTTCGAAAACGGCTTGAGTTGTACCAAGGGCAGAAAGCACGCGACCCCAGTTCGGGTCTTCACCATGAATCGCACACTTGAGCAAGTTGCTGCGCGACACAGTGCGCGCAACATCGACCGCGTCGGATTCACTGGCGGCACCGGTGACAACAATCTTGATGTCCTTAGTGGCACCTTCGGCGTCTCCAATGAGCTGGCGAGCAAGATCAGCGCTTACGTAATGAACTGCCTGAGCGAATTCAGCAGCATCGGGAACAATCTGACTCGAGCCGGAAGCAAGCAGCAAAACAGTGTCGTTTGTCGACATGCAACCGTCTGAGTCAATGCGATCGAAAGTGGTGTTCGTGGCAGAACGAAGTGCGGCATCGAGATCGGCAGGGACAACGTCGGCATCGGTTGTGATGACAACGAGCATCGTGGCAAGTCCAGGCGCAAGCATGCCTGCACCTTTAGCCATTCCTCCTACGCGCCAACCTGCCGGGGCTTCGTAGTGCGAACTTTTTGAAACTGAATCGGTTGTCATGATTGCCGTTGCGGCAGCTTGACCGCCATCTTCACTCAATTCACCATGCGCAGTTGTGACTCCCGCGATCAAGAGATCCATAGGGAGTCGTTTGCCAATTAACCCAGTTGAACAAACCGCAACGTCAATTGCGCCAATTCCCAGAAGTTCGGCAACATGTTCGGCAGTGCGATGAGTATCTGCGAAACCTTCTGGCCCAGTGCAGGCATTTGCACCGCCTGAATTCAAGATGACGGCTTTGAAAGTGCCAGTCTTTGCGGCTTGCTTGCTCCATTGCACGGGAGCAGCTTGGATGCGGTTGCTCGTAAATACACCGGCCGCAGCAGCGAGCGGTCCGTCGTTGACAACTAATGCCACATCTGGCTTACCAGATGCTTTAAGCCCTGCAGTCACGCCTGCGGCGCGGAAGCCTTTTGCGAATGTCACGCTCATGGCGCTACTCCAATCGCGCTCAACCCGCTGGCTTCATGAAGCCCAAGCATGATGTTGGCGTTCTGTACTGCCTGACCTGCGGCACCTTTCACAAGATTGTCGATTGCGACGATTACTGTTGCGCGTCCCATGCGATCGTCTTTAGCGACCTGTATGTGAGCGGCGTTTGAACCGTAGGTCGACGCAGTAACAGGCAGCTGACCTGTCGGCAGTACGGTGACGAACGGCTCCTCAGTAAAATACTTCTTCAGTGAGTCACGCAATTGAGTTTCACTGGCTGCTGTTTTCACACTGACAGTCGCTAAAATTCCACGAGACATCGGCGCAAGCATCGGCGTGAAGTTCAATTGAACGTCTTGACCAGCGACTGCAGTCAACGACTGTTCAATTTCTGGAGTGTGCTGGTGGGTACCGCCGACTTTGTATGTGGACATTGAACCCATGACTTCGCTGCCCAAGAGGTTGACTTTTGCCGAACGTCCGGCACCTGATGTACCTGATGCGGCAACAACAATGACATCGTTTGTCTCGACAAGTTTGTCCGCAAAAAGTGGAGCAAGGGCAAGTTGGACTGCGGTGGCATAGCAACCTGGGTTTGCGACTCGAGATTCCGAAGCGATCTTGGCTCGGTTGCCGTGAATCTCTGGAAGGCCATAGGTCCACTGCCCCGCATGCGTGCCGCCGTAATACTTCTCCCACGCGCTGGCATCACCGAGTCGGAAATCGGCACCAAGATCAACGATGCGCACACCAGCAGGAAGTTGCGCGACAAGCGCAGCTGATTCGCCATGTGGCAACGCCATGAAAATCAGGTCGCAGTCAGTCAAAGCACTAGGTTCGGTGGCCGCAAAAACCACATTGGCTAACTCTGGGACGCCAGAAAACTGAGGGTGAACTGACGCCAGCGTCGCCCCAGCATTGGAGCCGGCAGCGATGACGCCCAGCTCGATGTCAGGGTGCGTATGCAAGATACGGATAAGTTCGGCCCCGGCATAGCCCGAAGCGCCAACGATTGCAGCTCGTGTCATATGTAAATTATACGCATAGACGCATAATTTACAACATTAGCGAAGTGACGCGCCAAACTTGGCCGCGGCGGCTTCAATACCTGCTTGGCGAGCCGAAGCCACTTCCTCTGCGGAAAGCGTGCGGTCTGCAGCTCGGAAACGCAATGCGAAAGCCAATGACTTGTGTCCTTCGGGCACCTGAGCGCCTTCGTAAACATCGAATAATCGAATGTCCTCAAGCAACTCCCCTGCGGCAACGCGGACGGTATCCAACACATCGCTAGCGGCAACATTCTTTGCAACGACCAAGGCAATGTCTTCCTTGGCGATCGGGAAGGTCCAGATGCGTGGCGCGGACGGGGTGACATTGGCGTGCAACACGAGTGCGTCCAAATCAACTTCAAAGGCAACCGTGCGCTTTGGTAATCCGAAGTTTTCATTCACACGCGGTGCAATTTCGCCGGCGGTACCAATGACTCGATCGCCAAGGACGACCTGTGCGCATCGGCCTGGATGCCATGGAGCAACATCGGCGGCACGAACTGACACTTCGACACCGAGTTCGCTAGCAAGAGAAACAACTAGTTCAATCGCATCGCTCCATGCACCTGATGCAAGTACACCTGCGACATAAGTGGGCTGCGCTGGCAACAACGCTTCGAGTTGAGCGATATCGCCTTCACTTGGTCGACCATTCACGCTTGGACGCGGAGGATTTGTAATTCCAGTTGCCGGTTGAGCTGGAGTCGGCAACGACACCGATGCGATTTCGAAAATTGCAGCGTCGTTAAAACCACGTGAAGTATTTCGCGTCAACGCGGCAAACAAACCAGGAAGCAAAGTTGTGCGCATGAACGGTTGCTCATCTGACAGTGGGTTTGCCAACTTAAGTGCATGACGACGAGTGGCATCGCTAGCAAGTTCAAGGTTGTCGAACTCGGATTGACCCATGAATGGGTAATTACGCACTTCGGCTAATCCACGTCCAGCAAGGAACAAACCGGAACGACGCATCAACTTTTGCTTCGCTGTGTATCCAGCGCCCTTAGGCGCCACGGGCAAACGCGTTGGCACGTTGTTGTAGCCATCAATACGAATGACTTCTTCGACCAAATCGATCGAAGCAGATAGATCAGGGCGCCATGTTGGAACGCGAACATCCCATGGCGACTTCGCGTCGTCCACATGGCAACCAAGCGCTACGAGGGTCGCCTTGGTGGCTGCAACGTCGTATGAGCGACCGGCAACACGACCTGGATGTTCTGGATCAAACGACACATGCACTAAGTCAGGCGCAGTCTCAACGCCGGCAAGACCTACGTACGTCGCGCCACCGTATTGAATTAAGAGTTCAGCGGCACGTGCAGATGCAACAGGAGGAAGCATGCGGTCCACGCCACGTTCGAAACGACGTGATGCTTCCGATGACAATTTGTGGCGACGGCTCGACTTCGCTGAATCCACGGCATCAAAATGCGCGGCTTCGATAACCACACGTGTTGTCGTCTCAGAGATTTCGCTGGTCAATCCACCCATGATTCCGGCAAGCGAAAGTGCGCCAGAGTCATCGGCGATTAATAGATCTTCGGTGCTTAGTTCGCGCACAACATGGTCGAGCGTTTCGAGCTTCTCCCCTGCAACGGCACGGCGAACGCGAATCTTGCCAGTGATCTTGTCTGCATCAAATGCATGCAATGGCTGACCGAGTTCGAACATGACGTAGTTAGTGACGTCCACAGCAAACGAGATCGATCGAACACCTACAGCAGCAAGACGCGACTTGATGAAGTCAGGTGTCGGTGCGGCGGGGTTGAAGTTTTCCAATGTGCGAAGCACGATCAGATCGCAGGCCGCGCGATCTTCGCTGTCAACATCTACTGGTGTTCCATTGGACTCAGGAAGTTCTGGCAAAGCATCTGCCGGATCAGTAAACGCAATACCTTGCGCAATCGCGACTTCGCGCGCAATGCCGCGAATACTGAGTGCGTAACCGCGATCAGGTGTGACTGCAATGTCAAGAACTTCATCACCCAGTCCGAGGATTGGGAATGCGTCATCGCCAGGAGCGGCACTTCCCGCAGGAAGAATCATGATGCCATCGTGATCGTCGCCCAAACCAAGTTCACGCTGGGAACAAATCATGCCGTCCGAAATGCGACCATACGTTTCGCGAGTTCCGATGGTGAAATCGCCAGGAAGCGTTGTGCCAGGAAGCGCGATGATGACAAGGTCACCTTCGGCAAAGTTGCGAGCACCACAGATGATGCCGCGAATGCCAGGTGTATCAACGTGACCGTTGCTTGAACCAACTTCAACTTGGCAAAAACGAATCGGCTTCTTGAAATCGGTGAGTTCTTCGATGGATTGCACACGACCAACAACGAGCGCGCCGCGCACATCGCCTACTGTCTCGACGCCTTCGACTTCGAAACCAACACCGACGAGCAGTTCGGCGACATCGCGACCGGACAGTGATTCAGGAATGGCTACGTAATCGCGCAGCCATGAAACTGGAACCTTCATTAGACCCCCAGTCCAAATGCTCGAGTGAAACGCACATCGCCTTCGACCATGTCGCGCATGTCAGTAATTCCATGGCGGAACATCAATGTGCGCTCAAGGCCCATTCCGAATGCAAAACCGGTGAATTCTTCCGGATCAATGCCACAAGCAATAAGCACCTTGGGGTTGACCATTCCGCAACCGCCCCATTCGATCCAACCTTCGCTGCGACAGGTACGGCAGGCGGCTTCTGGATTGTCGATTGAGGCGCCTCGGCAAACGAAGCACTGCAAATCAACTTCAGCTGATGGCTCAGTGAATGGGAAGTACGACGGACGCAAGCGAGTCACGATACCTTCGCCAAACATCGCCGAAGCAAAGTGATCGAGTGTGCCCTTGAGATCAGCCATAGTGATGCCCTTGTCGATGACAAGCGCTTCAACCTGATGGAACACAGGTGAATGTGTGGCATCAAGTTCATCTGTGCGGAATACACGACCAGGACAGATGACATAGATCGGTGGCTCTTGCGTGAGCATGCTGCGGATTTGAACTGGCGACGTGTGCGTGCGCAACACGACACCAGAATCTTCGTTACCAACAAAGAATGTGTCTTGCATGGTGCGAGCTGGATGATTCGGAGCGATGTTGAGCGCATCGAAGTTTAGCCATTCAGCTTCGATCTCTGGTCCTTCAGCGACACGGTAACCCAACGCGATAAAAACGTCAGCAACTTGCTCCTGAATCGTGGTTAACGGATGGCGGCCACCGCGAGTAGCGGGCATAACAGTCGTAACGTCAACAGATTCTTCAATGAGCAAAGCAGCATCGCGTGCGGCTTCAAGTTCAGCTGTGCGGGATTCAAGCGCCTGATTTACTTCGCCACGAGCCTGTCCAATGCGCTTACCCGCATCTGCCTTTGCGGCAGGCGGCAACGCGCCAACTTCACGGTTTGCCAGCGCCAAAGAGGAGCGATCACCAGTGTGTGCCAAACGGGCTTCCTTGAGTTCCTCAAGATTGGATGCAGCCGCAAAAGCTGCAATAGCCTCTTGCACAAACCCAGCCAACGCCTCCGGTGACAGAGTTGTGACTTCTACGGGGTCAAAAGACTTATTTGGCGCGCTCATATCTCAATCTTAGTGGTTCACGAGTCCCACTTCTGTTGGCTGCGCGTCGGGTCTTGGGGCTTAGTTGGCCTTCACTTGGTCCAAGATTTCCATCACGCGAAGTGAATCATGATTGCTCACAAGCCAAGCATCGGTTCCAGAGATTCGCTCCCCCATGCTTTCAATCATCACAGTGAATGGATCTATAGCGGCGAAGTGCTCCTCGACATTCCCCACTCGCAATGAGCTTGCTTCATTCCACGAGGTAAAGGCCTGACCTCCAAGAAATTCGATTTCGCCGGCCGTACCTGAGATTGTCAAACTTTGCTTCTCGGCCATCTCAAATGACGCCAATGCGGACACGTGAATCGTCGAGTTGAAGGTGCCGGCAAACTTTGTCGTTACGTCAATCCCAGTTGCTCCGATCGAACGCTGGACATCGCTTATCTCAAACTCCGCGATCTCGTTGATGAACGCGGCCCAGGCATGCACTTGGTACGGACCAACGTCCAACAAACTGCCACCGCCGAATTCCGGTGTGAGTCGATAGTTATTCTCCAACTCGCCAGTGAAAGTGAATTCGGAGGTAATTGATTCAATCTGGCCGATGGCGCCGCTGTGAACGAGTTCAACAGCACGAGCGAAACGTGGATGCCAACGGGACCAGACAGCCTCAACTAAAAGTCGGTCGCTTGCTTGAGCTGCTGCAATCATTCGGCGCACTTCATCACTTGACATAGCAAGTGGCTTCTCGCACAAAACGTGTTTGCCTGCTTCGAGGGCACGAATAACCCATTCACAATGCAAATGGTTCGCGAGCGAGATGTACACCGCGTCCACTTGGGGATCCGAAATGAGATCGGCGTACGTTTCATGAACCAGTTCCGGCCCTAAAGCCTGCGACCGCTGTGGATCGCGACTTGCTACCGCATACAAATGTGCGTTCGATGCTGCAGTTACAGCGGGGAGCATTCCTTTGCCAGCAACCCAGCCAGCTCCGATAAAACCCCAGTTGATTGTCATGCGCGAAGTAGGTCGGGAACGATGGGCATGCCGTTAACAAGTGCTGATTCCTCAGCAGCCTGCATGATTGCGACGACATCACGCGACTGACTGGCGACAACGGACATCGCAGTGCCGTTGTCGAGGAACTCTGCAAGCGATTGATGGAATGCGAATGGAGCGACATGAACAGGTTCTATAACTTCACTGGAACCATCAACGCGATTCACCGTGATGATCGCTGGAAGATCAGCGACTGACTCCCCAGCTGCTGGATCCCAGTTACCAACAATTGCGCCAGTGGTGCCCAAGATGAAGTACTTCGGCTTGCGGGCTGCAGCCAAGTCTGAGTTTGTAAATGACGCCTGGGTGCCATCTGTGAAGGTAATAGTTACTTGAGCATGATCAGCATTCGTGACGTGATCCCACACTCGTTTTTGATTTAGACCACTGACGTGCGCAACTGACGAAGGAAAAATCGCCAAAATTTGATCAATGAAGTGACTCCCCCAGTCAAAGATTGCTCCACCAGAAACTTCTGCATCAGAGTGCCAGAACGAACACGGCTTCGAGTAACCGCCGACGAAACTTTCGTAATGAAATACTTCGCCAATTTCACTACTGTCAATCAAGTTCTTGATCGTCACGAAGTCGCTGTCGAAACGACGGTTTTGATAAACCACCAAAGTCAGATGGGAATCAGCAGCAAGCGCCATCAATTCGTCACACTCATCTGTCGTTAAAGCCATTGGCTTTTCAAGAACAACGTGCAATCCGCGAGTTAACGCTTTCTTTGCCCAGGC
>CANFIL010000058.1 GCA_947447095.1 Actinomycetota bacterium
ACTTGGCCGTAGTCACGCACACCTTGGCGATAGCCATCAAGGCGTTGGCGAGCCGCACTCGCATTGATATCGCCGGTGATGGTCGCAATTGACTTGCAGCCTTGTTGTAATAAGTGGTGCGTTGCCTGGCGAGCTCCACCGAAGTTATCCGAGTCAACGTAAGTAAAGTCTGCGCTCGAAAGCGGTGTACCGGCGATCACGACTGGAAGTCCGCGGGCAGCCAACTGAGAAACAAATTCTTCGGAGTGCAATTGGAAGAAGATTGCGCCATCGACATCGCCGCTATTTAAGTAGTGCGCGATGGCGCCACTTGGGCTGGTCATGTTGGACACCATCAAGAGCGTCTGAAGTTCGGCGGTTTGAAGAACTCGGCTTACACCGGAGGAAACGGCTGACCAGAACGGGTCATTGAATACTCGCATGTTGTCGTCAATAACGACCGCGATAAGTCCGGTGCGACCTGAAGCCAATGCGCTCGCTGCGCGATTTTTGCGATACCCGAGGGCTGCGACTGATTCAAGAACTCGCTTTGCACGGTCGGGGTGTACGCGTTCGTCGCCATTGAGAACCCGAGAAACCGTAGCTTGGCTTACACCAGCGTGCTTGCTGATTTCGGCGTACGTCGGCCGGTCTACCGTGGACACAATCGCCCTTCCTCGAGAAAAGGTGAACGACGCACAGTTTCGTTCCTTACAGTCGTTAGCCTAGCGCAGGCCAAACTGCCCTGACTAGTAGATATGGGTAACGTTGTGGCATGGCTCGCATCCTGTGGTTTCGGCGTGATTTACGGATTCATGACAACCCTGCCCTCGTTGCTGCCACGGAAGCCGCCTATGCCGATGGAGATGGCGTTGTCATTCCAGTCGTCCTGATTGATCCATCATTGTGGCCAACGTGGGGCGCCGCTAAGCAGGCTTACCTCGTCGACTCACTCAAGTCACTCGACGCGTCACTTGGCGACAACCTGTTGATTCAGCACGGTCGTGCCCAGGACGTTATTCCTGCGATCGCCAAGCAGTTTGATGTTAGCGGTGTGCACTACGCTTCTGACTTTTCGGAATATGGAATAAAGCGTGATGGCGAAATTGCCCAGTCTCTAGAGCTGCTTGGCATTGAATTTATAGCCACAGGTTCGGGCTACGCAGTCGCACCTGGTCGGGTGACTAAAGACGACGGAACTTTTTACAAGGTCTATACGCCGTTCTACAAAATGTGGATGAAGCATGGCTGGCGAGCACCTGCCGCTGATCCGCAAGTATGGCCAACGTGGGCTACGCCAGATACGCGTCATGGTTACCCAGAGCGTCCCGACACCGGCAACATCGTTATTCCCCCTGCTGGCGAGGCAGCAGCACTCGAGCGTTTCGAATGGTTCCTGGATAACGCAGTCGATGACTATCGGGACAATCGCAACATTCCATCCATCGATGGAACTTCACGATTGAGTATCGCTTTGAAATGGGGCGAGGTTCATCCTCGAACGCTCTTGGCTCGTCTCAATGACTCACCCGGCCAGGAAACATTTCGCAAGGAAATTGCATGGCGTGAGTTTTATGCTGACGTTGCGTTCAACCGTCAAGACACAATCGAGGGCTACTTCAATCCGCTTTACACACAAATGCGCTACGACACCGGCGCAGCGGCCGATGAAAAGTTTGCTGCGTGGTGTGACGGCCGAACAGGTTTTCCTTTTGTTGATGCCGGGATGCGCCAACTCAAAGCCGAGGGGTGGATGCATAACCGCGTTCGCATGGTCGTTGCCTCATTCCTTATTAAGGACCTCCATCTTGAGTGGACACGCGGTGCGAAATATTTCTTCGACATGCTGCTCGATGGCGACTTAGCAAGCAACAGCCATGGTTGGCAGTGGACAGCAGGATGCGGAACCGATGCTTCTCCGTATTACCGCGTCTTTAATCCAATTGGGCAAGGTGAAAAGTTCGACCCCACGGGCGAATACATCCGAAAGTTTGTTCCAGAGCTTGCTCATCTTTCAAACAAAGACATCCATCAGCCTTGGGCAGTGCTCGGTGGACTGGATCATGGATACCCCGCGCCGATTGTGGACCATGCGGTTGAAAGGCAAGAAGCTTTGGCCCGCCTTGCTGAACTTCCTAAAGGCGCCCAAAAGCCGCCATACCCTGCAACTGATTAACGGCCAATGGCGTTGCAGAAGGGCTACGAATTAGACACCTGCCGTAACGTGAAGACATGACCGAAACCACGCACGATTCAAAACCAGCCGTCGGCTGGGCACCCATGTTCATCATCGGACTAGGTGTGGCCCTGATCATTATGGATGCCACCATCGTCAATGTGATCTTGCCGAGCATCATCGCTGATCTCAAGATCAGCTCGATTGATGCGGAATGGGTCAATGCGATTTACTCGTTGACTTTTGCCGCGCTGTTAATCGTGATGGGTCGTCTCGGAGATCGTTTCGGTCGCGACAAAATCTTCATGCTCGGCGGTGTCGTCTTCGGCGCGAGCAGCATCCTTGCTGCCAGCGCAACCACCGGTTCACTCTTGATTACTGCTCGTGCACTTCAAGGCATTGGTGGCGCGATGATGTCGCCAACGAGTTTGTCGATCGTCAATGCGCTCTACCGCGGAAAGAGTCGTGCAATTGCCTTTGCAATTTACGGTTCGATCATCGGCGGCATGGCTGCCGTCGGTCCGCTGATGGGAGGTTGGCTCACTCAAACGTTCAGCTGGCACTGGTCGTTCTGGATCAACGTCCCGTTCGCCGTTCTCATTGTTTGGGGCACGTGGAAGTTTGTTCCATCATCAAAGGCCGAAGGTGAAGTAGGTGCTCCCGACTGGACCGGTGCGATCTTGAGCACCGTCGGTATTGCAGCCTTGGTGTTTGCATTGATCGAAGGTCGGAATTACGGCTGGTGGAATGCCGTTGAAGATACTGACTTCTTAGGGCGAACCTGGAAAGCTGGCTCACTGTCTCCCGTCGCAGCTGCATTCATCATTGCAGTCGTTACTTTGGTGTGGCTCTATGTCTTTGAAACACGTCGTACCAAGGCTGGCAAGTCGGCGCTCATTGATTTCGAATTGTTCACGATCAAAACTTTTGGTCTTGGAAGCTTCGCCGGCTTGATCATCAGTCTCGGTGAGTTCGGAATCTTGTTCTCGCTTCCACTCTTCATGCAAAGTGTTCTCGGTTGGTCGGCTCTTGGGGCAGGCGGGTTACTCGCATCGCTTGCAGTAGGCGCGTTCGTTGCGGCTCCGACTGCGGCTCAGCTGGCCAATAAGCGCAATCCACGATTCGTAATGCGTCTTGGACTCGTGCTCGAAATTATCGCCATCCTTGGAATTGCCGTGACCATCTCGCCAACATCCTCTGGTTGGGTACTTGGCACATGGCTATTCGTTTACGGACTTGGCGTTGGTTATTCAACCGCGCAGCTCACCGGATTGATCCTGTCAGACATTCCTGTCGAAAAGAGTGGTCAGGCATCAGGAACACAAAGCACAGCACGCCAAATCGGTGCGGCTATGGGAACTGCAATTCTTGGCACGATTTTGTTCGTGAGTCTGCACAACAACACTGAATCAAATCTTTCATCGGCAGATCCGAGCACCGGCCTCAGTTCGTCAGCTCCATCCCAAATAGCAGGAGTCGTGGAGAGTTCTGCCGGAACAGTCATTCCACATCTTGGTGAAATTCCATTCATCCCCAAGGATGCAGTTGAATTTGTCCAAACTCAATCTGAGCTCGCATTCGCAGATGCAGTGTCAACGGTTGGCTATGCTGCAGCGTTCTTCTTGATGCTCGGATTGCTCGCTTCGCTTGCGCTGCCGCCAGGTGATGCGCACTCGCGCCAAGCAACAGAAACTGACGAGAGCGAAATCATTCACGACTTCGAATAGTTACAAGGTGGGGTTGCGCGAGTCGTAATCCATAAAACGTGGGTGCCAACGTATCAATGCGCCCATTAATACGACACAGGCAATTCCACCTGAGATGACCGAGAATGCCTCGCCAGCTACGGCTGCAACGGCACCGGCTTCGAAATCACCAAGGCGCGGGCCACCTGCAACAACGACTGTGAAAATTCCTTGTAAGCGACCGCGGTATTCGTCCGGTACGGCTGCTTGCAGCATGGTCGTGCGATACAGCGCGCTGATGTTGTCGCCTGCACCAGCTAATGCAAGGAAAAGCAAACCGACCCATAGTTGTCGTGTAAAGCCGAACGCAGCAATTGCACAGCCCCAACCAACAATGGACCATGTAATTGCTGCACCCTGCTTGGTCACGCGAGTTAAAGGACCTGAGAAGATCGCTGAGATCGCAGCACCAAAGGCAGGCGCAGCCGTCAAGAGTCCGACGCGTACTGCGGTTGACCCAATCGAATCCGAATACCAGTGATACGCGATGGCCGGAAAGAGCGCGCGAGGAAGCCCGAAGACCATCGCCACTATGTCGGCATAAAACGTCATCTGAATGTTGCGTTTGCCTTTGAGAAACGCGAATCCTTCTCTGACGCTAGCTAGGCCCGGACGCGTTGGCGCTCCAGCAACGGGCGGCAAGGACGGTAATGCCCACATGGCCCACACCATGACAAGGTATGCCAGCACATCAACAAAATATGCAGTCGCAACATCGCCTGTGATACCGATCAAGATTCCACCAAGAAGTGGGCCCGCAGTGAATCCGATATTCCACGACAACATCGAAAGCGAATTGGCGGATGTTAAGCGATCCTTTGGCACGATGCGCGGAATGATCGATTGGCGGGCAGGATTTCCTGCAGCAAAGAACGACGATGCAATCGCCACCAATAAATACAGCACGATCACTTCGGTATTGCCGAGTAATGCTTGAGCAAGTAGCAATGCACTTGTCGTCGTCATTCCGATCGCGGAGATTAACCCAATCTTGCGTCGGTCGTATGAATCTGACATTGCGCCACCGAACAACCCAAGGCTGACGAGTGGGATTAGCTGAAAGAGACCGACCAGACCAACCGCAAACGATGAATGCGTGAGGTTGTACACCTGGATTCCAACAGCCACTGACGTCATTTGTTGGCCGATATTGCTGATGGAGACGGCGGTAAAGAGTCGACGATACGCCGGGATCTCGCGCAATGGCGAAAGGTCGATCATCAACTTGGGCACATGCCGACTCTGCCATAAAGTCAACCCCTGCGGAGGTTCGTCTCACTACATGGCAAAGCCACCACAGATAGGCAAGACTAGGGAACGTGACTGAACTCCCTGACGTTTCTGTAATGCGCATCAGCTATGACCGCGATCAACTACTCGAGTCTGATTTGGCTGCCACCCCACTTGAACAATTTCAATCGTGGCTACACGATGCAGTCGCCGCTGGCACCGAATCAATCATTGAACCAAACGCAATGGTCCTTTCTACTATCTCAAGTGACTCCGTCATCTCGTCTCGCTCAGTGTTACTCAAGGGCATCGATTCCCGAGGCTTAACTTTTTATACAAACTACGGCTCACGCAAGGCTGATGAAATAGCCGCACACCCACAGGTAAGTGTGGTCTTTCCTTGGTACCCATTGCATCGCCAAGTGATTGTTCAGGGTCGCATCACGAAAGTTTCGCGTGAGGAATCCCTCGCCTACTACCAAACACGTCCCCATCTTTCACAGCTTGGCGCAATAGCTAGTGCACAATCTGTCGAACTAGATTCCCGCGAGCCATTAGAAACTCGCATGGCTGAACTGATCGAGCAGTATCCAGACGGCACTGAAGTACCTATGCCCGATTTCTGGGGTGGCTATCTGATCGAAGTTGACACCATGGAGTTCTGGCAAGGCCGTCGTTCTCGCCTGCATGATCGATTGCGGTTCATCGCCACTGGCGACGACCACCAACTTGATAACGCCCAGGCTTGGCGAGTCCAGCGCTATTCGCCCTGATTCGCGACACATCACTGCAAACCTTTTGCAAGGTAGAACCGCATTTCGGACGTGGAATCATGAACTGCAGTTCATCGCTAAAATCATTGAGTGACTGACTTTTCTGAAATCAAAATTCCCAGCGAACTTCTACCCGTCGATGGTCGTTTCGGTGCTGGCCCTTCCAAGATTCGCTCCGAACAATTTGATGCGCTTGCCGCTGTTTCGGGATCGCTTTTAGGGACATCACACCGCCAAAAGCCAGTGAAAGCACAATTCGCTCGCCTCAAGTCCGGGCTTGCCTATCTCTTCTCCTTACCCGATGGATACGAAGTCGTCGTTGGCAATGGCGGCAGCACCGCATTTTGGGACATCGCTGCTTTCGGATTGATCCGCGATCGCGCACAGTTTTTGACGTTCGGTGAATTTGGATCAAAGTTTGCCAGCAGTGCAAAAGCAGCACCGTTCCTATCGGACCCTGTTGTGATCAAGAGTGAACCAGGCGATGCGCCTGTGTTCTCCCCTGAAGTTGGAATCGATGCTTACTGCACACCTCACAATGAAACTTCAACCGGTGTCGCTGTGCGCCCATACCGTCCAGCTGGCATCGATGATGATGCCCTGGTGATCATTGATGCAACGTCAGGTGCCGGCGGTCTTGATGTTGATCTTCGCGATGTTGACGTCTACTACTTCTCGCCCCAAAAATGTTTTGCATCAGATGGCGGTCTATTCGTAGCTATTTTGTCGCCAAAGGCAATCGCACGAGCCGAAGAAATTAAGGCAAGCGGTCGCTACATTCCTCCATTCCTTGATCTGATGACCGCGATTGAAAACAGTCGGCTTGATCAAACAAACAACACTCCTGCGCTTGCCACCGTGTTCTTGATGGCTGAGCAACTTGATTGGTTTAATGCCAACGGCGGACTGACATGGACTACTGCTCGTTCACGTGAATCGTCAAACTTGATTTACGACTGGGCAATCGCCAGCGCGCATGCAACACCATTCGTTGTCGACCCAGCTAAACGTTCAGCTGTAGTTGCCACAATTGACTTCGACGACAGCATCGATGCAACAGTCATCGCCAAGGCACTTCGTAACAATGGAGTGGTTGACATCGAGCCGTACCGCAAACTTGGTCGTAATCAACTTCGCATCTCGGTGTTCCCTGCCGTTGAACCAAGCGATGTCGCGCAACTTCTCAAGTGCATTGATTACGTCATCGCACAGATCACTGCGTAGTCGCGTAGATGACCACTTCCCTCGAACGCCATCAGCCAATCCGTGACTTTCCAACACGCGTTGCCTATGCACAATTGGCAGCCTTCGGTTGGTTTATTTTCGGCATGGGTCCCTCCATGCAGTTCTTGCGCGAAGATCTTGGTTTAACACGAACCGTTCTGTCACTTCACAACATCGTTGGTTCACTTGGCTCCATCGGAGCAGGTCTATTTACCGCAGCAATTATTCGTCGAGTTGGACGCGGCCTGCTGGC
>CANFIL010000059.1 GCA_947447095.1 Actinomycetota bacterium
ACAACGACGTACATCGTCACGGGAACTGGGCAGATTCGCTAGTTCCTTCCGCAGTGGTTATTAGTTCCTTCGAAACTTCCACAACGGGTTTGTTTGCTCGCTGCCGCATGCAAGGTCTGCGACCATCTGCCCGATTTTCGGCACGAACTTAAAGCCATGACCCGAGCACGGTGACGCTACGGTCAGTGGACCCTGTCGATCCAGAATGAAATCGGTGTTCGCAGTGTTGGTGAACAAGCACGTCACCGCTGTCGCTGATTCAATGTCAACGCCCGGGAACCATTCGCGTGCGTATTCTTTCGTGGCATTCATCCACGATTCGATGAGCGAGAAGTCGCGATTATCTGGGTCAACAAAATGTCCCGTTTGCTCCTTGCCGATTTTTACGCCAAGTCCAGGCGTATACATTCCGTAGGCGCCACCAGAGACCACGGAGTTGTGATCATCTTCGACAGCATGATGAATAAAGCTTGGCCACAAATTTTCATCTGCAAATTCCGGAAGAGGCGTGAAGTGAGTTGGCTGGCCGAGATCAATTGTGAGTGGCGGAAGTTCCACTTTGTTTCCGACTAGTTTTTCAACCCATGCACCTGCGGAGACCACAACAGACTTGGTGCGGAAAGTTCCCTCAGCGGTGATAACAGTTGCGATGTCACCTGAGATCTCTATGTCTTCCACTCGAAGATTGGTGAACACCTTGCCGCCGAGTTCCTCGAATCGGCGATAGAGCACGCGAACCGTTTCATCTGCAGCTACTCGTCCGCCGTCGGGACTAAAGATTGCGTGCTCAGCAAACTTCATGCCGGGCCAACGTTCTTCGGCTTCGGCACGTGAAACCAGTTGGTAAGGCCGCTTGAGGTGATCCAGGGACTCTGCAATCTCTCGGATCGAGCGTTCGACCCCATGATCGACGTTTCCAATTTGTTCCAGCAAAACAGTGTTGGTTTCTTGTTCAAGTTCACGCCACAGTGGCAGTGCATCGACTGCCAATTGCGAATACATGGGGTTGCGGTAGGCGAAGCGGAAAATTCGAACGCCTCCGTGCGAACTACCTCGATCGTGGGCAATACCAAACTGTTCAATCAGGGCAACGGAATGGTCACGGCTGGCAAGTTGCCAAGCAGTTGCAGCACCCATCGCGCCACCGCCGACAACAATGTGGTCAAACGTTTCCATAATTGCGCCTCGCATTCGTTATCTCCCAATCTAGTTACTAAAGTTGAGGTATGGACAACATTCCTTGGTGGGGTTTCGGCCTCGCAGCATTCGTAGTTCTTTCGCTCGCACTTTTCATCGTCACGCGCTACAACTCAGAGCGTTAATTCCTCGCGCATGCGCATCGGCATCATGGGGGGCACGTTTGACCCCATACACATCGGTCATTTGATTGCAGCGAGTGAAGTTCATCGCGCGCTCAAACTCGACCAAGTGCTGTTCATTCCTGCTGGCCAACCGTGGCAAAAAGCAGATTATGAAGTGAGTCCGAGCGCAGATCGATTAGCGATGGTTGAACTCGCAGTAGCTCATGATGATCGGTTCGCGACAAGTGACATTGAAATCCGTCGTGAAGGTGCCACATACGCAGTGGACACCATCGAGCAGCTTCGTGCCGAGAATCCCGACCATGAATTCTTCTGGATCGTCGGCGATGATGTTCTCGTACGAATCCCGACGTGGCACGACTGGAAGAAGTTCATCGAGCAAGTGACGGTGGTGGCGGTCAACCGGGCTGGTTCTGAAAACCTCGACGTTCTATTTGAATACGAGCGAATCGAAATGCCTGAAGTGAGAGTTTCAGCTACGGCACTTCGTGAGCGTTTTGCCCATGGCGATGACTGCCAATACCTTGTGCCCGATGCTGTTGCCGAATACGTGCACGCACACGGGCTGTATCAATCGTGAATGAACTTCCGCGCGTTCTGCGCTGGCTCGTAGGTGGGCTTGGCGCAGTAGCGCTGCTAACTGGACTTCTCGTTGTGAAGGGCGAAGGCCAACGCGCACCTCTTCCGCCTGATGTCACCGCATCAGCGACACCGACTACAACCGCTGTGCCTGGCAAGCGATTATCAAATCTGTTGCTGACGATCACAGATCGTAAGGGACATACTTTGGTATCTACGATTTTGAATCAATCGCCCAATAACGCACACGTTGACATTGTCAGTGTTGACCCCAACGTTGTTGTTGATCTCGACACATTAGGCATGACGAATCTCGGATCAACATCATTGGAGAGTTCGCCTGACCTGGTTCAGGATGCAGTTTCGGTGGCGACTGGTTTTCCAATTGAAGGCACGCTGGTGATGCAGCGCCTGTCGCTGGCTGGATTGATCGACGGTGTTGGCGGAATCGACGTTGTGTCGGCCGGAGATTTTGTTGTGAGCCCGATAGGCGAACAGCCAGTTTATGTTTTTCATGGCGCACAACATTTGGATGGTACGCATGCGTCGTACTACGCGACTTTCTTGCAGGACGGAGAACCGGAGAGTGCACGAACAGAGCGATTGAATGAAGTTGTTTCCGCGACTCTCAGCTCTCTCCCTAAAGACAGCAAGCGGCTTAAAGAAGTCATCACAGCGCTGGGAGCACTTGCAAAGTCCACGATCCCAACTCAGTCCATCGCCGGATTGTTCCTGGACTTGAATGCTGGACATTCGTGGAGTTCAATTTCAAAATTTGCGATTCCAACTGTGCCGAGTGACTTGGGAAGATACCCAACCAGCACATGGCTACGCGTGTCCCGGGCAGCCTCCCTCAAAATTGCGCAGAAATTAACTGGGAAAACAGTCAGTACCTCGAGTGAGAATTCACCTGTGGTCGTCATGGTTGGCGCGACATTGCCGGCAGATCGGTTACAGGCACGTCAGGCGCTCCTGGGCGCAGACTTGGCGTTTGTCGACGGTGGAGCGCGTAAAACCCATGCGCACAGCACCTTTGCCGTAGATCCTCGACTGACGCCGGCTCAGATTGCAAAGATTGCCCAGGCACTGAAATTACCTGCCAGCGTGATTGCAAAGGTCAAAGTCAAGGAGAATCTGCCTGCCGATGCACTTGTTACTCTAGGAACAGACGTTTTAGTTCCAAATCCTTAGAAAGAGGTCTCGTGGCCGCATCAGAGCACGCCCTTCATATCCTCGCCGTAGCAGCACAGGCAGCAGCAGATAAGAAGGCCGAAAAAATCGTTGCCCTCGATGTCAGCGAACATCTCGTCATCACCGACGCATTCCTCATCGCCTCCGGTAGCAGCGACCGTCAGGTCAATGCCATCGTCGACGGTATTGACGAAGCCCTCCTCAAGGAAGGCATCAAAGCCATTCGTCGTGAGGGACATCGCGAAGGTCGTTGGGTTCTGTTGGACTACTTCGATGTGGTCATTCACGTGCAGCAAGAAGAAGAGCGCGGTTTGTATGACCTCGAGCGCCTTTGGGCTGATTGCCCACAGATTCCATTGGAGACTGTGTGACCGCACGACGCCTCGTTCTTTGGCGTCACGGTCGTACGTCCTGGAACTCAATTAACCGATTCCAAGGTCAAGAAGACGTTTCACTCGACGAAGTTGGCGTTGACCAAGTTCGGCGTGCAGCGCAAACACTTATCGGACTCAAGCCAACACACATTATTGCCAGTGACCTTGAACGTGCACATAACACTGCCTTGGCCCTAGCTGAACTCGCTGGACTTGATGTAGTAACGAATCCTGATCTACGTGAAACGTATGCCGGAGCCTGGCAAGGTCTGACACGCAGCGAAATCATGGCTCAGTACCCAGAAGATTTTGCAGCATGGGGCGGCGATCCCAACATTCGTCCAGGTGGAGGCGAGACTGCTAAAGAAGTTTCAGATCGTGTCACGCGCGCAATTGAAAAGGCACTAGAAGATGTGCCTGCTGGCGGAACACTCGTGGTTGCATCTCACGGTGGGGCATTGCGTGCCGCGCTTGGTCAGTTGCTTGCCCTTGATCCAACGCAATGGACAGCGCTCGGTGTGTTAGCAAATGCACAGTGGTCCATGTTGATTGAACTCGATGAAAAGATGCCACGACCTGCAGGACTCAAATGGCGGCTTCAGGAATACAACGCAGGATCATTGCCAGAGCCAGCAATGGGTGACGACCGCTAGCCAATTCGCGCCACTAAAACCAAGTGGGGTAAGGTAAACACGTTCGGGGCTATAGCGCAGCTGGTAGCGCACCTGCATGGCATGCAGGGGGTCAGGGGTTCGAATCCCCTTAGCTCCACAACACATTGGGACCGCTTCGGCGGTCCTTTTGTGTTTGCAGAGCCAAGGGGATAAATCTCGGTATTTATGGTGTGACGTTTCAGGCAACGTCACACTAGAAGCTCCACAACACAAGGAAGACGGCGAAAGCCGTCTTTTTCTGTTTGTCGAGTTTCTGGACGAACTTCATCAGGGCTCTCATAGGTTCACGGCGAAAATACTCAAACCGAAAGTGCCAATTTTGCGACCGCTGGCTGTTGCGTCCTACGCAGGAACAATCGCGAGCGATTGTGACGCTTGCGCAAAATGATGCATTTCTTGTTTGGTATTTCGCACGTTCACATTTCGTGCTCAATCGTCAAGGTAGGCTCGCTCTATGATTTCTTGGCCGACCAGCGTTCCGACGCTGATTGATGGTGACTTGATGTTGCGTCCATGGGCCACCACTGACATGGATGCTGTGTATGAAATCTGTCAGGACCCGACCATTCAGTTGCTCACGACTGTGCCGGTGCCGTACCTGCGTTCGACTGCAGATGATTTCTTTGTGCATCAACAGCGCGGGTTTGAATTGAAGGATTCGATCTCTTTTGCCGGAGTGGTCAATGGGGAAGTGATCGGAAGTTTTGCGCTACATCACTGCATTCAGTTCGATCATTTTTGCGAACTTGGATACTGGGTTGCGCCAAATGCGCGTGGACATGGGTTTGCACATCGAGGTGCGAAGCTAGCTACTGACTTTGCGTTTGCGATTGGTTTTCGCCGCGTGCAGGCTGTGACACTTCCAGAAAATACTGGCTCGCAAAAGACGTTGCTCAAAGCTGGTTTTGAAATGGAAACGGTTTTACGTCAAGGAATGACGCGTCGGGACGAGACTCAGACTGACGCCGTGATGTTTGCGAAGTTTCCGCACGTTGACGTCGAGAAGTGAATCAATAGTTCTCTCATAGATTCACGGCGAAAATACTCAAACCGAAAGTGCCAATTTTGCGACCGCTGACTGTTGCGTCCTACGCAGGAACAATCGCGAGCGATTGAGACGCTCTCGCAAAATGATGCATTTCTTGTTTGGTATTTCGCACGTTCACTTTTCTGACTGAAAAGTTACCCTGCTACAAAATCGCCTTCAGCATTCACCACGTCAATGCCGAGACCTTCGAGGTATGCGATTGCTGCATCGATCTGTTCATGTGAGCCCTGAAGGTCCATGACCATCCAGCCAAAGTGATTCTCGATTGAGGCGCGACGAATGCTTGGGATGACATCGAACTCTTTAACGATCTTGTAGATCACTGGTTCCTGAACTTGAGTTTCAGGAAAGGTCAGGCGGTAACGGTGATGCTGCATGTCTAAATACTAACGATGCCTAGGCCGAATTGACCTAGGCATCGTTAGCAATTGAATATTCTTTGCAGTTAGCCTCGGATGGCTCGGTTGACTGCAGAAACAACGGCCTTCAAGGACGACGTGACGATAGATGAGTCGATTCCCACACCCCACAACATCGTTCCGTTGACAGCGCATTCGAGGTACGCAGCTGCCTGGGCATCGCCACCACTGCTCATTGCGTGCTCGTTGTAATCAAGTACGCGAACATCTACGCCGACTTTGGACATCGCGTCACAGAACGCTGCGATCGGGCCGTTGCCAACACCTTCGATGTCGACTTCGCCGGTTGGCGCGGTGGTATCGCCCATGGTGACCTTGACGCGTGAATCGCCATCGACATCGCTGTCTACGGCGACTGACTTGAGCTTGAAGCGACCCCATGCGTTGTCGGTGCTTGGCAAGTACTCGTCTTGGAAGATCGACCACATCTGAGCTGGCGACACTTCGCCACCGGCATCATCCGTGTGCTTCTGGATGACTGCGCTGAATTCAATCTGAAGACGTCGTGGAAGATCCAACTTGTTCTCGGTGCGCATGATGTACGCGACGCCACCCTTACCGGACTGTGAGTTCACGCGAATCACGGCTTCGTAGCTGCGACCAACATCCTTGGGGTCGATTGGCAAGTAAGGAACTTCCCAGCGGAAGTCATCGATGCCAACGCCAGCAGCTTCGGCATCGCGCTTCATCGCGGCAAGGCCCTTGTTGATTGCGTCCTGATGTGAGCCAGAGAACGCGGTGAACACGAGATCGCCACCGTAAGGATGACGTTCGGCAACTGGAAGCTGGTTGCAGTATTCAACCGTTCGACGAATCTCATCAATGTTGCGGAAATCGATTTGTGGATCGATGCCTTGGCTGAGCAAGTTCATGCCCAATGTCACGAGACACACGTTGCCGGTGCGCTCGCCATTACCGAACAAGCAACCTTCGATACGGTCCGCGCCAGCAAGGTAGCCAAGTTCAGCGGCTGCGACACCAGTGCCGCGGTCGTTATGCGGATGCAAGCTGATGACGATCGAATCGCGATACTTCAAGTTACGGTGCATGTATTCGATGCTGTCGGCGTACAAGTTTGGTGTTGTCATTTCGACTGTTGCTGGAAGATTCACAATGACCTTGCGATCAGGCGTTGGCTTCCAGATGTCGTTGACTGCGTCAACAACTTCGATGGCGTAATCAAGTTCCGTACCTGTGAAGGATTCAGGGGAGTATTCGAAGTAAATGTCGGTGCCATCGATCTGCTCGGCATACTTCAAACACAACTCGGCGCCGCGAACTGCAATTTCCTTGATGCCTTCTTTGTCCAAGTCGAATACAACACGACGCTGCAAAGTTGAGGTTGAGTTGTAAAGGTGAACGATCGCTTGTGGTGCACCTTGGATTGCTTCGAATGTTCGCTCGATCAAGTGCTCACGTGCCTGAGTCAACACTTGAATGACAACGTCGTCGGGAATCAAGTTCTCGTCGATCAGCATGCGCACGAAGTCGAAATCGGTCTGGCTTGCTGAAGGGAAACCAACTTCGATTTCTTTGTAGCCCATCTGGACGAGCAATTCGAACATGCGACGCTTGCGGTCAGGCGTCATCGGATCGATCAATGCCTGATTGCCGTCGCGAAGGTCAACTGCGCACCAGCGAGGTGCCTGGGTGAGCGACTTGTTTGGCCAGGTGCGATCTGGCAGATCAACTGGCTTGAAAGCTGAATAGCGATGGAATGCCATTGGAGATGGCTTTTGACTGTTGCGTTCTTCGTA
>CANFIL010000060.1 GCA_947447095.1 Actinomycetota bacterium
AATCGAGTGCGCCTTGGTCTTTACGTGTGAAGCGGAAGTAGCCCTGACGCACTTCGATACCTGCGGCTTTAAAGAGTTGCTTAACTCCTCCGTTGAGAGTCCCAACGACTTCGGATTTCCAGGATTGGAAATCTGCCATATCAACTGAGCCACTGGCATTCAGACCACGGCCAGTCCATGACGATAACGCGTGCGTATGGTCTGCAAGTTCAATGAGCGCCTTCGATGGAATACAGCCGACATTCACGCATACGCCACCAAGTCCGGCTTCACCAAGCGCGTCGACAACAACAACCTTGCGACCAAGTTGTGCTGCAACAAGCGCAGCAACATATCCGCCTGGTCCGCCACCAACTACCAAGAAATCAACGGAGTCTGGAATCTCGCCTACGACCATGTCACACCAAACCTTCAGGGTTAAGAAGTTGCTGTGCAATTTCTGCAGCAAAAGCGCCAAGATGAGCACCGTCATTAATTCGGTGATCTGCGGCAACAACGATCGGTAAGACCTTGCGGACTGCCGGCTGTCCATCAACCACGATGACCTTGTCAGCAATTCGACCGAAACCTGCGATGCCAACTTCAGGTGGACGGATAACAGGGGTGCCGAGCCAGGTACCAAAAGAACCGAAGTTCGTCAGAGAGAAAGTTCCGCCAGTGAGTTGCTCTGGTGATGCTTTGCGCGACTTAGCAAGTTCTGCAAGCTCATCGAGTTGAGAGCCGAGTTCGACAACATCGCGGCCTTGCGCGTTGTGCAGCACCGGAACGATCAGACCGTCATTGGTCGCTGTTGCGATACCAAGATGCACTGCATCAAACTGTGCAACTTCATTTGCCTCGCTATTGAACCGGGCATTAAATGTTGGGTGTAGCAAGAGCGCGTTGATAACGGCCTTCATTAAGAACGGCGTGACCGAAAGTTGCTGGCCTGAATTATTCAGGCGCTCACGTTCTGCAAGTAACGCCGTTGCATCAATTTCTTTGAACTCGAGAATGTGTGGAATAGCAAGCGCCTGGGTCATGGACTGGGCGATCTGGCGACGCAATCCAATGAGCGGAACAATCGTGACGCCATCTTGAGCAAGTGTTGGAGCAATTGCTGGCGCCGCAACGGACGCAGACGTTGGAGCATTGTTGTGTCCACGAACATCGGCTTCGGTCACGCGGCCATGTGGACCGGTACCAGCGACTGTGTTGATGTCGATGCCAAGTTGGGCGGCAACGCGACGTGTACTCGGGCTTGCAAGTGCCCGACCCACAGAGTTGTTCACTGGCACTGAGCTCGCAGCGATGCTAGTCGTTGTTGTGGCTGCTGCAGCGCTCGCTGATGCGTGACCATGAGTTGATGGCGCAACGGAAGCTTCGCCTTCGCTCGCTGCGATCGAAATAAGCACATCGCCGACCTTGATGACATCGCCTGGCTTACCGTTCAATGCGGTCACAGTTCCGGCAACAGGTGTCGGCATTTCAATTTGTGATTTGTCAGTCTCAATCACGGCGACAACTTGATCCACGGCGACGGTGTCGCCAACCGCTACGAGCCATTCAATAATTTCGGCTTCGGCAATACCTTCACCGACATCGGGAAGAGTGAAGTCAAAGTTACTCATGCTGACTCGCTCATTAACGCACTGACTTCGGCAACAACGCGTGCTGCATCAGGGACGAAGTAATCTTCAACGCCGCCAAGTGGGTAAGGAGTATCCGGCGCCGTGATGCGCAAGATCGGTGCCTGCAAACTGTAGAAGCACTCTTCTTGAATGGTTGCGATAATTTCGCTGGCAAAGCCACCGGTCAACGGAGCTTCTTGAATGACAGCCACTCGACCGGTCTTAGCAACAGACGCCGCGATGCCATCAATGTCTAGAGGAGTCAGTGAGCGCAGATCCAAAACTTCAGCGCTAATGCCCTGTGCCGCTAATTCTTCAGCTGCTTGATTGACCATGACTGATGCTGCAGACCACGCGATCAGCGTGACGTCTGTGCCTTCGCGCATGACACGAAGTTTGCCCAGCGGAATGCGATAGCGCTCGTCTGGCACTTCATCCTTGACAAGTCGGTAACCCTTGAGTGGCTCGAGGAACAACACTGGGTCATCTGAAGCAATTGCTTCAGCCAACAATCCCTTTGCGTCATAAGCCGAAGCCGGCGCAATTACTTTTAGACCCGGCGTATGTGTGTAGTAAGCCTCGAATGCATCAGAGTGAAGTTCAGGTGTGCGAACTCCGCCGCCATACGGCGAACGAATAACAAGCGGCAACGAGTGACGGCCTTGCGAACGGAAACGCAGGCGTGCAACTTGCTGGCCAATTTGATGGAACGCCTGGTGACCAAATCCGAGGAACTGCAATTCAATAATCGGACGCAGGCCACTGATTGCTAAACCAATTCCGGATCCGATGATGACACCCTCGGCTAACGGCATGTCAACGACACGTTGGTCACCAAACTGAGCCTGTAAGCCATCTGTTGCGCGGAATACGCCACCGAGCTTGCCGACATCTTCGCCAATGACAACGACCTTGTCGTTGGCTTCCATTTCTTGTCGCATACATTCGCGAATAGCTTCGACCATTGTCTTTTCGGACATCATGCACCTGCCGTTCGTTCAATCCATGATTGACGCTGTGCCGTCATTCGCTGCGGTGGGTCGACGTACACGTGATCAAAGAGTGCTTCTGGTCCAGCAAGTGGAACTGCGCGAGCCTTAGTCATCGCTGCATCGATTTCAGCGGCGCAATCGTCGCGCATAGCCTGGGCCGTTTCATCGGTCCACACACCTTTGGCGCGCAAGTAATTTTCAACGCGCTCAATCGGATCTTTCTTGACCCATTCATCAAGTTCAGCTTGATCGATGTAACGCGATGGATCATCGGCAGTGTTGTGAGCACCGGTGCGATAGGTGACGGACTCAATCAGTGTTGCGCCTTCACCTGCGCGTGCGCGTGCAACGGCTTCGGCAGTTACTTGATGCACTGCAAGCAAGTCGTTGCCATCGACGGTCACGCCGTAAATGCCGTAACCCAGAGCACGCTCGGCGAACGAGCGTGCAGCGGTTTGATTCTTACGTGGCGTTGAAATCGCCCAACCATTGTTTTGTAAAAAGAAAATCACTGGGGCTTTGGTGACACCGGCAAGGTTCATGCTTTCGTGAACATCGCCTTCGGACGACGCACCATCACCAAAGAACGTCACGACTACCCCATCACTACCCTGAAGCTTGAGGCCCCATGCAACCCCAGTTGCCTGTGGAATCTGTGCGGCGAGTGAAATCTGAAGCGGAAGCATGTTCACGTTTTCTGGAATCGCGCCACCTCGTGGATTACCCATGAAGTACAACGCAAAGTTTTCCATCGGATAACCGTGGCGAAGCAATGCTGGCAATTCGCGATACTGCGGAGCGAGCCAATCCTTCTCGGGATCCAAAGCGAATGAGCAGCCGACGACTGAAGCTTCTTGTCCGCGAACCGACGAGAATGTGCCGAACCGACCTTGGCGCTGCATGGCCGTCGCTTTTTCATCAAAGGTGCGCGTCAGGATCATTAGGCGAAGGGCTTCGAGAACCTGCTCGTCGTTCATTACGGGCGCGCCAGTCAGGGTTCCATCCTGGGCCAGCATGGAGAACGGCGTGATTACCTGGTCGCTTGGAACGAACCGAAAATCAGTCATGCATGCACTATTGCATGCAAACGAGTCTTGGCGCAAGCCGTTCAATCCCAAAAAACCCTTATTTTTAGCGATCTTTGGCACACTTGACGGTTTACCTAAAAGGGCAAAGAATTCATTAGTGCATGCAAAACTGTATGCAAAGGGAGTTGACGACATGATTCACAAAGCCCGCGCTGGACAAGTTGCTTACGGCTATTCGATTGGAATGCTGTGCGCCGAATGGAACATTCCATTCATCCCAGGCGATCTCAACAACGCCAACACGTTCCCGTTCCCTATTCGGTACGAAACGGTGCCGGGAGCATCCGGTGCCGATGTCCTACGGGGTGGTGGCAATGCTTTCGCAGATCAAATGGTGGAACATGCCCGAAAGCTCGAAGCAGAGGGTGTTCGTGCCATCACAGGTAACTGTGGATTCATGGTTGCTTTTCAGGACTACGTTGCTGAGCGAGTAAACATCCCAGTTTTCTTGACGAGCCTTGTTCAAATTCCGATGTTGCTCCAGATGGTGGGGCGCAATCAAAAGCTTGGAATTTTGACGGCCAACTCAGTTTCGTTAGGACCAACCGAGTTTGGAAAAGTTGGTGTTTCTGACATCTCGCGGATTTGTGTGCAGGGTATGGAGGTTTATCCTCACTTCAACGATGTGGTCTTAAAAGAAGTTGGCACGCTTGATGACGAAAAAATGACGAAGGAAGTTGTACAAGCAGCGCTGGACTTACAAAAGGCCAATCCTGACATCGGTGCATTCATGTTTGAGTGCAGCGACCTTCCTCCCTATAGCAAGGCAGTACATGAAGCTACTGGGCTACCAGTCTTTGACTGGGCCAACTTCATTACTTATGTCTATAACGCAACAGTTCCCCATGACTACAACGGCATCGTTTAGTCTTCACTTATAACTACTTAGGAGCACCATGAGCAACGTCGAAACATACAACCCACAATCACTTGGTCCAGCGATCATGCCTTACTCAAATGCAGCTGTTGCAAACGGTTTCATTTTTATTGCAGGACAAGTTGCGTTGGATCCAACTGCACAAGTTGTTGCACCTGGTGATCCATACGAACAGACCAAGTACACCCTTGAGCGCGTAAAGACAATCCTTGCGGAAAAGGGTGCAACGCTTAATGACATCGCATCCACGACCGTGTACATCACTGATCTTGCGCATCTACCTCGTTACAACGAAGCGTGGTCGGAAGTTTTCCCTGAGCATCGTCCAGCACGCGCAACGCTCGTTGCCGGCTTGCTCATTGAAGGTCTCGTAGTTGAGATCACCGCTATCGCAGTACTTCCTGCTTAAGTAAAACCCGTTAGTCAGTAGGAGAATCCCATGAAGACAATCGTTCTTGGCGGTGGCGTCGTTGGCGTCACAACTGCGTATTACCTTGCTAAAGATGGCCACAAAGTTGTTCTGATCGATAAGCACGACACTGTCGGTCAAGAAGCGACCAATGTGAATGCCGGTCTTATTGCACCTGCGCATTGTTTTGCCTGGGCTTCTCCTGCTGCACCAAAGATGCTCGTGAAATCAATCTTCGGAGAGAAGACTTCAATTCGCGTAAAGCCAACATTGAGTCCACGCTTCTTGTGGTGGGGATTGCAGTTCCTCCGCGAATGCACATCGGGTCGCGCGAAAGCAAATACTTTGGCAAAGCTTGAACTTTCTGATTACAGCCAACGAAAGCTTGTTGAAATTGCAGCCACTGAAGGCATCGAATACGACGGTGTCAATCAGGGATTGTTGTACTTGTACCGTGACGCCGAAGAGCTTGAACTTGGTTTGATGAAGATGGAACTGCTCACAACCAATGGCCAGAAACTCGAACGTCTTGATTCAAGTGAGTTGGCAAAGGTGGATCCAGCATTCGCTGCTGCCGGCGATGTTCTCGTCGGTGCCATTCACGCTCCAAACGATGCCAGCGGCAACTCTGAAAAATTCAGCCGAAATCTGATGGCACGCTGCAAAGAAATGGGCGTTGAATTCAAGTTCGGTGTCACTGCGGAGAAGTTCACTGAATCAAATGGTGTGATCACCGGTCTTGTTACTGACCAAGGAACAATGACCGCGGACAATTACGTCATCGCGCTCGGTGTTGGCAGTCCATTCTTGTCACGTTCAGTCGGCCAAGATATCCCTGTCTATCCAGCTAAGGGTTTCTCGCTCACTGTTGACATCAAGGACAAGTCAAAGGCACCAACACTCGGTGGCGTAGATGAAAAGACCCTCGTTGCATGGTCACCAATGGGTGACAAGCTACGCATGTCGTCAACGGCAATGTTCAGTGGATACGACAAGTCATTCAAGGAAAGCGACTTCGACAACATCATTAACACCGCTAAAGAGTTGTGGCCGGATTCTCTCGATTGGAGCACAGCAAAGATGACTGCGGGTTTGCGCCCCATGACTCCAGATGGCCCTCCAATAATTGGTAAGGGAACCAAGCATTCGAACTTGTTCTACAACACCGGCCATGGCCACATGGGATGGACGATGTCGTGTGGATCGAGTGCTCTTCTGGCAGATCTCATTGCTGGTCGTAAGCCTGAAATTTCTACCGAACCATTCAAGGTACGGGCGATCCGCAAGTGACTTCGTGGACAGCGGTTGTTACCGGTGGAGCCAAAGGAATTGGCTTTGCTATTAGTGACTTGCTCGCAAGCGAAGGTTGGAATGTCGTTATCACTGGACGGGACGAAGCAGCGCTGAAAGTCGCTGTCACTACCTTGAGTGAGAGCAACCCAGATGTCACGATCGTTGGCAAGACCATGGACGTGCAGGACCTGGCGTCCATCACGTCAACATTCGCAGACGTGGAAGCTCAATTTGGTTCGCTGGAAGCACTCGTCAACTGTGCTGGAATTGTCATTCGCGAAAATATGGAAACAGTTAGTGACGACACATGGCTGACCGTCATCAATACAAATCTCACAGGAGCATTCCGATGCTCCAAGGCTGCATTGCCGTTGTTGAAAGCCGCAACTAATGGTTCATCCATTGTGAACATTAGTTCCATCGCTGGCTCACTTGGTATCGCAGGTCGTACCAGTTACACCGCTTCCAAGGCAGGTCTTGAAGGTTTAACTCGCACGCTTGCACTTGAACTCGCCGAATTCGGCATTCGAGTTAATGGGGTCGCGCCAGGCTGGACTCGTACCGAAATGGTTGACCGTGGAATTACTGAAGGCAAAATTGATCTCGACACTGTCACGTCGCGCATTGCGCTAAAGCGATTTGCCGATCCAGAAGAAATAGCCAACGTTGTGAGCTTCATGATTTCGGATGCAGCCAGTTACGTCACTGGTCAGACACTTCTTGTTGATGGTGGCATCACCATCAACGGCAATACCTAAATTTCACTACCCACAATTCAATAGCGGATTAACGCAATTTAAGAAGCGTAACATCGAGTGCGTCAAGAACGTGTTCACGCGCAGCAGTTTCGGCTGCGTCTCCATCATGCGCTTTGAGGGCTTTGATGATGCGGGCATGACCACGAACTGAAATCAGTTGCTCTTCTTTGGAATACATTTCCGCGATGCGATAGTTAAAGAAGTGCTGACTGTTCGTGCGGTTCAATTTTTCTAGACGAGCGTTTCCACTTGCCGTAAAAATCGCGGCATGGAATGCATTGTTGAGATCAACAACAACAGAGCTGTCACCTTTGCC
>CANFIL010000061.1 GCA_947447095.1 Actinomycetota bacterium
CGTCGTTGTGGTCAGCTCGGCCAATCCCATGGGTCCACGAGCATGAAGTTTCTGCGTCGAGATGCCAATTTCGGCACCAAAACCAAACTCGCCGCCGTCGGTGAATCGCGTGGAGGCGTTGACCATGATGACTGCGCTATCAAGTTCGGTCGTGAATCGATGAATATTTGAAGCATCGTTACTCACGATTGCTTCGGTGTGACCAGTTGACCATCGACGAATGTGATCGATTGCGCCATCAAGATCTGGCACTACCGCTGCAGCAATATCGAGGCTGTAGTACTCATCTCCCCAATCCACATCAGTCGCGCGCTCAAATGGCACTTCTGCAGCTTCAACAACACTTCGAAGCGACTCGTCGCCATGTACTGTCACTTCTCGCTGCTTGAAACCTGCCATCAACTTAGGCAGGAACTCATCAGAAATATCTGCATGGACCAAAACGGTTTCAGCCGCATTACACACACTGACGCGCTGAGTTTTTGAATTAAGGACGATGTCGACAGCCATGTCCTGATCTGCAGATGCATCAACATACACATGGCAGTTACCCACGCCAGTCTCAATCACGGGAACCGTGGATTCTGAAACCACCCGATTAATCAGACCTGCGCCACCGCGAGGAATAATGACATCCACGTAGCCACGAGCAGTCATCAGATGATTTACCGCTTCATGTGTTGTTCCAGGTGCGAGCTGAATCGCATCCACCGGGATCGCTGTTGTTTCAAGGGCTGCTCGCATCACGCGAACGAGTTCAACATTGGTGTTGTACGCCGACGATGATCCGCGCAGCAAGACACAGTTACCGCTCTTCATTGCAAGACCAGCAGCATCAACCGTGACGTTTGGTCGAGCCTCATAAATCATCGCGACAACACCCATAGGTACGCGCACTTGCTTGATGTGCAGTCCATTAGGTCGCGTGAACTCACGAACAACACTGCCGACTGGATCATCGATGTCAGCCACAGACCGCAACGCGTCAGCCACGTCCTTTACACGCTCAACATTGAGCGTGAGTCGATCGATAATTGCTGGGTCGGTTCCCTTTTCGACGGCAGCCGCGACGTCAATCGCATTCGCCGAAACGATCAATTCAGAGTGCTGCACGAGTGCATCCGCCATCGCATGCAATGCCGCATCTTTTTGCTCACGAGTAGCAATGCCGAGTGCACGAGTTGCAACTCGAGCGCGCTTTGCGGCCTCGATGACCAGATCTTTTTCGTTACTCATTGACATCACCCATCACAATCATGTCGTCGCGATGAATAACTTCGCGATCAAATGCCTCGCCACGTTCGGCGGCAATCTGAGAAGTCTTTTTCCCAATTAAGGCAGGGAGCTCGTCTGAATCAAACGACACAATTCCGCGGGCCACAACGCGGCCGTCACTGGCCACGATGTCGAGGGGATCCCCGGCTTGGAAGTTTCCAGAAACGGCAGTAACGCCAGCAGGTAGCAATGACAGTCGACGTTCAACCACGGCCACTACTGCCCCATCATCAATGGTGAGCGTTCCTTGTGGAGTCGTTGCATGGGCAAGCCACAATAAGCGTGTTGGCGTGCGATTTGGGCTGGCATGAAAATACGTGCCGACTTCTTCGCCAAAGATTGCGCGGTCAGCCAGGGCAGCTGATGTGACGACCGTAGAAATACCGGCGGCCGTAGCGATGCTTGCTGCATCCACCTTGGTTGCCATGCCTCCAAGCCCAACGCCTGCGGCGCCTGTGCCGCCGATCGTTACATCAACGAGCTCGGCAAAATCTTTTACTTCATGAATCATTGACGTGCCGGCTTGGTCTGGCGGCCCGTCGTACAAACCGTCAACATCACTGAGCAGGAATAGCGCGTCGGCCTGTACAACCTGCGCAACAAGTGCCGCAAGTCGATCGTTATCGCCAAATCGAATTTCATCTGTTGCTACGGTGTCGTTCTCGTTCACAATCGGCAAGATTCCAAGTTCGAGCAATCGATTAAGTCCGCGTTGTGCGTTGCGGTAATTCGAACGACGCAGTACGTCTTGAGCAGTCAGCAGCACCTGGCCGACCGTGATGTCTGCCTGGGCAAAAGCACCTGCATACTCGGCAACCAAAAGGGATTGACCCACGCTAGCTGCTGCTTGTTGTGTTGCAAGATCCGAAGGGCGCGATTTCAAACCGAGCGGCTTTAGTCCTGCGGCGATCGCACCGGACGAGACCAAAACCACCTGGGTTCCTGATTGCTTGCGAGCAACAATGGCATCCACCAAGTTGCGAACCCGATCCACATCAATCCCGCCGCTTCGCGTGGTCAGCGAGGATGACCCCACTTTGACCACGATGCGACGTGCCGACGCGAGATCATTACGCATAGTGACTACTCGTCGCCGTCCAAGACGCCTGTGCTGAAGTCAATGACCTCAGTTTCATCATCGTCAGATAATTCAAGTGATTCTGAAATTGTTTCTTCCTCGCCGGTGCCCCATTGGCGCTTGCGATGCATTTCGAGGCGCTCATCCGCATTTGGACGGCTCATGTCATACAGGCGCTGATCGGTTCCGCGTGGACCCTGATGCAATTCACCAATAGTTGGCTGCCAGTCGAACACCACAGCGTTTGTGCCTTCACCAATAAGCACTTCGCTACCGGCAACGGCGCCTGCCTTAGCTAGTTCAATTTCAATGCCTGCACGCGCTAGACGGTCAGATAAATAGCCAACCGCTTCATCGTTTGAGAAGTCAGTCTGACGAATCCATCGATCGGTCTTTTCGCCAATGACGCGGTAGCGATACGAATCATCGCCAGTGCGTTCTACCTTGATAGTGAAGCCAGAATCATCAACGCTCTTTGGTCGCACGATCACGCGTGGACGTGCGGCAGCTTCGATAACAGCTGCCTTGCGTGCATCGCGCACGATCTCGGCAAGTGCGAAACCGAGTTCGCGCAATCCTTCATGCGAAACAGCAGATACTAGGAACGTACGGTATCCGCGCTCGTGCAAATCTGGCAAAACAATTTCCGCTAGGTCGCGACCTTCAGGGATGTCGATCTTGTTCAACACAACAACGCGTGGGCGATCCTGCAAACCGCCGTACTGTTCGAGTTCGTATTCGATGGCATCAAGATCGCGCAGTGGATCTCGATTTGATTCCAACGTGGCACAGTCCAATACATGCACCAACGCAGCACAGCGCTCAACGTGACGCAGGAACTCAAGTCCTAGACCTTTACCTTGGCTTGCGCCAGGAATCAGACCAGGCACGTCTGCCATGGTGAAAATTGTTTCACCGGCTTGGATCACTCCAAGGTTTGGTTCGAGAGTTGTGAATGGGTAATCCGCGATCTTTGGACGCGCTGCCGACATTGCTGCGATGAGCGATGACTTACCAGCACTGGGGAAACCAACGAGGCCAACATCTGCCACAGTCTTGAGTTCCATGATGATGTCGCGCTCGACACCACCTTCGCCCAATAGTGCGAAGCCAGGAGCCTTACGACGGGTAGATGCAAGGGATGCGTTGCCAAGTCCTCCGCGACCGCCAGCGGCAACAACGAACTGCGTGCCAGCGCCAGTCAGGTCAGCCAGGATTTCGCCGCTTGGCGTGGATACGACCGTGCCATCTGGAACGAGCAATTCAAGTGACGCGCCATTCGCACCGTTGCGATGATCGCCACCGCCGGGCTTTCCATTTCCACCCGCACGATGAGGCGCACGATGGAAGTCGAGCAAAGTCGTCACTGATGGATCAACAATGAGGATGACGTCGCCGCCATTTCCACCATTACCGCCATCGGGTCCACCGAGCGGCTTGAACTTTTCACGGTGCACGGAAGCACAACCATGACCGCCGTTTCCTCCTCGCACGTTTAACACGACGCGATCGATAAAACTTGCCATTGATGTACCTCCTTTCAAAAATAGAAAAGCGGGCCCAAGCAGGACCCGCTTAACTCAAGAAAAACGCGTTAGCGGATTAATCCGCCGGGATGATGTTGACGACGCGACGGCCACGACGGCTGCCGAACTCAACTGCGCCTGCAGCAAGTGCGAACAGTGTGTCATCGCCACCACGGCCAACATTGTTGCCTGGGTGGAAGTGTGTGCCGCGCTGACGAACGAGGATTTCACCTGCGTTGACTAGCTGGCCACCGAAACGCTTAACGCCAAGACGCTGTGCGTTTGAGTCGCGACCGTTTCGTGTGCTGGACGCACCCTTTTTATGTGCCATGACTTATGCCTCTTCCTTCTTCGCTGCTGCCTTCTTGGCCGGAGCCTTCTTTGCAGCAGTTGCCTTCTTGGCAGGAGCCTTCTTCGCTGCAGCTGGCTTTTCAGCAGCCTCAGCAGCAGGAGCTTCTGCAACAGGAGCAGCTGCAGCCTTAGGCGCAGCAGCCTTCTTTGCAGCCTTTGGAGCAGCAGCCTTGTTCACCTTGTCGCCTGCAGCGATCTTGGTGTCGCCAATAGCAACAACCTGAAGATCGGTGAGGTCAGCACGGTGACCCTGACGACGGCGGTAACCGGTCTTGTTCTTGTAGCGCAAGATTTCGATCTTCTTGCCACGGTTATGCTCAACAACTTCGGCGGTGACGGTGACGCTAGCAAGAGCCTTGGCATCAGAAGTGATGGTTTCGCCATCAACAACGAGCAGGGTCTTGAGGGTCAGCGTTTCGCCTGGCTTTGCGTTGACACGGTCAACACTAATCAGGTCACCAACGGACACTTTCTCCTGGCGGCCACCAGCACGAACAATCGCGTACACAGTCATCTCCTTGAAATTTGGGGGCTTGCGCGGGAAAAATCCCTAAAGCGTAAGCCTCATAAGGTTACGGACACTTGGGGGGTCTGGTCAAATGCGAGGCTACTCGGATTCGACAGTCTCCTCGTGTTCGTGGTCTACGGGAGCCTCAATTGCCTCTGTTTCAGGGGCATTCTTGGCGCTGAGGTCAGGGGCTGGAGGACCTTGACGGCCCTTTTTCCCTTGATTCTTGGGTGAATTCTGGCCATGAGTGCCATCCATGTGAATGGTGGCGCCACGTCCAGCACAGTGGTCACACTGCTGACCAAAGACTTCGAGCAGGCCAGCACCGATGCGCTTACGCGTCATCTGGACCAGGCCAAGCGAGGTCACTTCAGCGACCTGATGCTTGGTGCGGTCACGGCCGAGGCACTCGATCAGGCGACGGATCACCTGGTCGCGGTTGCTCTCAAGGACCATGTCGATGAAGTCAATAACGATGATTCCGCCGATGTCGCGCAGACGCAGCTGGCGCACAATCTCTTCGGCGGCTTCAAGGTTGTTCTTCGTCACAGTCTGTTCGAGGTTTCCACCCTGGCCGATGAACTTGCCGGTGTTGACGTCAACAACGGTCATCGCTTCGGTGCGGTCGATCACGAGTGAACCACCTGATGGCAGGTACACCTTGCGATCAAGTGCCTTCGCGATTTGCTCGTCAACGCGGTACTCAGTGAACACATCAGTGACGCCTACATGCTTTTCCAAACGGTCAGCCAAGTCCGGCGCAACGTAAGTTACGTAGTTCTCAACGATGTCCCATGCATCAGCACCCGAGACAACAAGCTTCTTCACATCTTCATTGAAGATGTCACGAACAACCTTGATCGAGATATCTGGTTCGCCGTACAACATTGTTGGAGGCGATGCAGTCTTCGACTTCGCTTCGATGTCCTGCCACTGAGCAGTCAATCGAGCTACGTCGCGCTGTAGCTCTTCTTCGCTCGCACCTTCTGCAGCAGTACGTACGATGACGCCTGCATCTTCAGGAACAACCGCGCGAAGAATTGTCTTCAAGCGTGAACGTTCGCGATCGGGAAGCTTGCGCGAAATACCTGTCATCGGATTGTTCGGGACGTACACAAGGAAACGACCAGGTAGCGAGATCTGCGACGTCAAACGTGCGCCCTTCTGCCCTACTGGATCCTTGGTGACCTGAACGAGAACTGGATCGCCAGACTTCAGCGCAGTTTCAATCTTCTTTGGTTGGCCTTCCATGCCAGCGGCATCCCAGTTGACTTCACCGGCATACAGAACCGCATTGCGACCCTTGCCGATGTCAACGAATGCGGCTTCCATGCCTGGCAATACGTTTTGCACGCGACCGAGGTATACGTTTCCAACGAGCGAGCCACTCGAGGACTGGTTGATGTAATGCTCAACAAGCACGCCATCTTCGAGCACAGCGATCTGAGTCTTTGGACCGTCCTGGCGAACGACCATGACACGATCAACGTTTTCACGACGAGCAAGAAATTCTGATTCGGTCAAAATTGGTGCACGACGACGACCAGCATCGCGGCCATCACGGCGACGCTGACGCTTGGCATCTACGCGAGTTGAACCCGACTCTTCGTCACTGCTGCGACCATCGCGGGAACGCTTGCGGCTGCGCTTGCGTGTTGCAGTTCCGCCTTCGCCTTCTTCGCCAGCGTCACTTGACGTCTCGTCTGACGCGGTGTCTTCGCCAGATTCGGAACCTTCGCCACCTTCGGCATTCGAACGGTTCTTGTTCTTATTGCGATTACGGTTGCGATTACGGTTGCGGTTGCGGTTCGAGCGCTGTTCGCCGCCTTCACCGCCATCGGAACCTTCACCGTTATCTGATGCTTCAGAGGCAGCTTCGATTGCAATTTCAGTTGGCGCATCGTCAGACGAGGCTGCCTTCTTCTTGGCTGGAGCCTTCTTCTTTTGGCCCTTGACCGGAAGCTTTTCCGATGGCTCTGCGTCGTCCTTAGTTGCTGACTTCGCAGCTGCCTTCTTCTTGGCAGGAGCTAGTGGCACCTCAGGAGCAGCCTGGAAGACCGGAATAGCAATCGGCGCCTTCTTTGCAGCCGCCTTCTTTGCCGGCTTCTCTGCAGCGTCGGCCGACTTGTCAGCCTTTGGCTCTGCTTTACTCGCCTTTGCTGGCGACTCAAGTCCTTCAACAGGAGGCCCTGCAGGACGTTGGGCAGCGCGACGCTTTGGTTTGGTTGTTTCTTCGTCCGACATATCGTCGATTCCTTTCATCCCACCTCACGCATTGCGCGATGGTGAGTGATCACCCACGTCCCGAAGGACGCATAAGCCTGTGTAAGCGACGTGTTGTTGAGCTCTAACTTGCTGCGGCGCGGTCTGCGGCGAATGGATCGCCGACTGACCAACCATCTGCAAGTAATGGACCTTGTGCCAACCGAGTTACCCGTGCGGGTGCTGGAGGGACGAGATCCGCAATCTTTGACAGAGCTGCTAGTACGTCGTCTGGTCGCACGGTCGGGGTTCCGAGCCGAACGACTACTGAAAGTATGGCACAGTTCGGGTCAAAGCCC
>CANFIL010000062.1 GCA_947447095.1 Actinomycetota bacterium
CACGAAATGTGCTCACGCGAAAGAGGTCCGAGATGGCGGCAATGAAGCCACGTACCGGCGACGGCCCAATGGAATGCCCTAAAGAAGGACGCGGCTATGTGCTTCGCGTTCCACTTGAAGGTGGCGGCCGACTCGTAGTTGAGCTCACTGCACAGGACGTAAAAGATCTTGGTTCGGTACTTGCTGAAACAATTAGCACGATGCCAAAGAAGTAACTACACACTTTTAACGAAGAGGGACAGCCAACTGGCTGTCCCTCTTCGTTTGTTTAGTCAGCGTTAGCGTTTGACGCTCACGAGCAATCCGCCGCCAACCGGTAGTAGCGAACTGATGAATGCGTCATTGTCAGCAAAGTGTTCCACGGCGCCACGAATGGCGACTGTGTCTGAATCACGTTGCGCTGGATCGGCAAGTTTGTCATTCCAGAGCGCATTGTCGATAACCAGCAATCCACCCTTGCGAAGTAATTTCACGGCAGCCGCAATGTGGCCTTCAAGTTCGGCTGGTCGGCTAGAAACAAAAATCAAGTCATATGCGCCTTCGGTGAGGCGATCAAGAACTTCGTCGACTCGACCATTAATCAAGCGAACACGATTTGGCGAAACGCCAGATTGCGTAAGTGCTTCTTTGGCAATCAGCTGGTGTTCAGCTTCGATGTCAATGCTGGTCAAGACACCATCTGGATTCATGCCATCGAGAAGCCATAGTGCAGAGACGCCTGCTCCTGTGCCGATCTCAACAACGTTGTGTGCTTTGACTGCGGCAGCTAGTGTGCGCAGTGTTGAACCTGCTCCAGGCTGAATCGCAGGGCAGCCAATTTCGCTGGCTTTTGCGCGTGCGTGTGCACGAATTGAATCTTCTACTTGCCAATGTTCAGCAAAGTCCCATGAGGCCTTATGGATTGCCAGGACGCGTGGATCGGTTGGTGCCATAAAGCAAGCGTACGGCTCTTGTAAAGTTTGTGTGAAGGAAGGCTCTCAGTAAGTTTCAGGGCCATTTTTTGGGTCACAATAGGACTAGACCTTCTCCAGTTCGACCTACACGAGGACTAACACATGACTGATTCGCCAGAGACTCCTTCCGCACCTGATTCCACTGATCAGGTGGCGAATGTGCCTGGATTTGGGCACACGCCACATGCCCAGGCGAGCGCGTCACCAGAGCCATCAGGTTTCATCGTGGATCCACACGGAGCTGTTGATGTTCCTGCAGATTCGGCCACGACCGCGTCGGCAACGGCTGTGACTGTGGCGCAGAGCGCCCCAAACTGGGTTTACCAAACGTGGGACCCGAACACCACAACTACTGGGCAGCAGAGTGGTCCAGACAAGCCCAAGCGCAGCTCATCGACCAAGGCAGCAGTTCTTGCTGGCATTTTGGCCGGATTAATTGCCGGTACTGGCAGCTACGTTGTGGCAACCAACTTTGGCGCCAACTCGTCAACAATTTCGCTGCCAACAACAAGCGGGGATACCTCACCGCGACCTGACGGTTCGATTGCTGACATTGCACAGCGCGTGCTACCGACAGTTGTTTCGATCGACGTGCGTTCGGCAACAGCTGCGGGCACTGGCTCAGGTTTTGTCATTAAGAGCACTGCAACGGACTCATACATTTTGACGAACAATCACGTTGCAGTCGGCGCTGGTGCTAACGCAACAATCAAGGTGGTCTTCCAAGATGAATCCGATACTGTTGCAACTGTCGTTGGCACGGATGAGTCCTACGATCTTGCGGTTTTAAAAGTCGCTAAGGGAAATTTGCCAGTCGCCGTTCTCGGTAATTCCGATGACGTAGTTGTCGGAGACGCTTCGGTTGCCATCGGTTCACCACTGGGACTTTCCGGAACAGTAACGAGCGGAATTATTTCGGCGCTCAATCGCCCTGTAACTGCTGGTGAACAGAGCGCATCATTTATCAATGCGATTCAGACTGATGCTGCGATCAATCCAGGAAACTCAGGCGGCCCACTTGTTAACGCAAAGGGACAGGTGATTGGTGTTAATTCCGCGATCGCCACGATGGGATCATCCGCGATGGGCGGTCAATCAGGCAGCATCGGTCTTGGCTTTGCCATTCCGATCAACAAAGCTCGCGCAGTGGCAGAAGATCTGATCAACACTGGCAAGTCGGACCATCCAGTTATTGGTGTCTCGCTTGACTTGAATTACACCGGTGCTGGTGCAAAGGTTTCTGATCTGACTGCAGGTGGCCCGGCGGATAAGGCTGGTATCAAGATTGGCGACACCATCACAAAGATCGATGGACACCGCATTGCGGATGGAACCGAGCTGGTGGTGCGAATTCGCGCGCTTTCGGTGGGTGATACCGTGACATTGACCCGCGAAGATGGTTCAACAGTCAAGATCGTTCTTGGTTCATCCGCTTCGCAATAGCTTCGTGAAGGAGGCCAGCACATGTTAGGTATCGGGTTACCTGAACTCTTTGTGCTGGCCACCCTTGCGCTCATTGTGTTTGGCCCAGATCGACTTCCAGATATCGCGGCCAAGGCTGCCAAGGCAGTCAAGGCATTACGAACTCAAGCTTCGAAAGCGATGAATGATCTCAATGTCGAAACCGAAGCGGTCACCAAGACGCTCAACGACTTGCAGTCGCTATCACCACGAGCAATCATCGGCGATGTTGTCGGTGGGGTTGTTAATCCGCGTGGAGCTAACTCGGGAACACAAGTTTCTTCAGGTCGCGCTGTCCGACTCGAAACTCAGTTCGATCCAGATGCAACGTAATTAATTACGCGCTGGCGAAATATTCAAATTCATTCCTGCAAGACCACGTGGCTTTGCGCCAAGGGACTGCGCGATCTCGGATAACGCCAATGCTGCAGGTGCGTCTGAATGCGCGATGACAAACGGATCACCGGCGTCACCATCAGAACGAAGCCGTGGATCGAATGGAATCTTGCCCAGCAATGGAACGTCGGTTCCCATAGTGGTGCTGAGCGTCTCAGCAACCATCTGGCCGCCACCATGTCCGAACATGTCGATCGGTTCACCACAGTGAGGGCATGCGAAGCTGGACATGTTCTCAATGACTCCAGCAATACGCTGATTCAGCTGAGGTGCCAACATTCCGGCACGGATGGCTACGTCGGCGGCGGCTGCTTGAGGTGTGGTCACGATGATGAGTTCGCTTCGTGGCAAAAGGTGCGCAGTACTGATCGCAATGTCACCAGTACCTGGCGGCAAGTCCAGTAGCAAAACGTCGAGGTCACCCCACCATGCTTCGGCAAGGAAAGACTCGAGATAGCGGTGCAACATTGGGCCACGCATCGCAACTGGTTCGTGCTTGCCCTGTGGCTTAAATGGCAGCATCGACATCACAGTCACGCCATGGTTGCTCGGCGGCATAATCATTTCGCCGACGCGGTGCGGTGCTTCGGTGATTCCTAAAATATCTGGGATCGAGTGACCGTAAATATCAGCATCAACGATGCCCACTGACAAGCCTTGAGCGGCCATGGCAGCAGCGAGGTTTGCTGTTACTGATGATTTACCAACGCCGCCCTTTCCCGAAGCGATCGCAAAAATCTTGGTTGTTGACCCCGGGGCATTAAACCGAATTTCTTTGGTTGGCCCTTGGAGCTTTTCGCGAAGTGTCGCGCGCTGTTCGTCGCTCATGACATCAAGTTCCACGATCACGTCGGTCACATCGCGCACTTTGCCAACGGCTTCTTGCACGCGAGTCACGATGGTGTCTTGCATTGGGCATGCCTTGATCGTCAAGTACACACCAATTGTGGCAACACCTGCATCCGAAAGTTCGACGCTTTTGACCATGCCAATCTCTGTGATGGGGCGTTTGATCTCAGGATCAATCACCGTTGCTAGGGCAGCATTGATGGCATCAAGCGATACGGACACGTAATAGCTCCTTGTTATTTATTTGCTGGCGCTATCGTCATCATTTTTTGATGACTCCAGTAACTCGCCAAATTCTTCCAGCAAAGAGCGGATCTCGCCACGCAAGTAATCGCGCGTAGCAACTTCACCGAGTGCAAGACGCAATGATGCGATTTCACGGGTGAGGTAATCCGAATCTGCAATAAGTCGATCAGTGCGATCGCGGTCTTCTTGGAATTGAACGCGGTCACGGTCGGCTTGTCGATTCTGCGCCAACAAAATGAGAGGCGCAGCATACGAAGCTTGAAGTGATAGTGCCAACGTCAAAAATAGAAACGGGAACTCGTCAACACGCAGGTCTTGTGGAGCAAGAGTGTTCCACAAGATCCAAGCGGCGATTGCCAGAGTCATGTAACCCAAGAAACGCCACGAACCTAGGAAGCGTGCGACGCGCTCACTTACCCGTCCTGCGGTTTCCGAGTCGACAGTAGGGCGGATTGATCGTCCGCGCTCGAGTGGCTGATCTAGACGTGGTCCACGTCGTTCATCGCGTGCCATACTCAGCCCTCCTCGTCTATCTCGTTTTCTCGCCAGTCCTCCGGCAACATGTGGTCAATGACGTCGTCGATTGTGACAGCGCCGATCAAGTGATCATTCTCGTCTACAACCGGCAATGCGACCAAGTTGTATGTCGCGAAATAGCGCGCAACCTGGGACAACGGGGCCCCAGGGCCAATGGGCTCAAGGGAAGTGTCCAAAATCGCTGAAACTAGCTGGGACGGCTGTTCGCGCAAGAGACGCTGGACGTGTGCCACGCCCACGTAGCGGCCCGTTGGGGTATCGAGCGGCGGGCGAGTCACATACACCTGGGAAGCAAGCGCAGGCGATAGTTCAGGTACCCGCACACGAGCCAGGGCTTCAGCGACTGTTGCATCAGGTGACATCACGATTGGTTCAGTGGTCATCATGCCGCCGGCACTGAAGTCGTCGTAGGCCAAGAGGCGACGCAAGTCTTCAGCTTCTTCTGGTTCCATTGCGTCGAGGTATTCCTCAGCCTGCTCGGGCGGAAGTTCGCTCAACAAGTCAGCAGCGTCGTCCGGGTCCATTTCTTCCAACACATCGGTTGCACGTTCGATGCCGAGTGCACCCATGATTTCGACACGATCGTCTTCTGGGAGTTCCTCAAATACGTCTGCGAGTTTTTCAACCCCAAGGCCGCTTACGAGTTCTAGTCGACGCTTGTTTGGTAGTTCCTGGATCAAGTTCGCAAGGTCAGCTGCGCGCATTGTTTCAACGGATGCGAGTAGTTGATCAACGCCCTGTTCGTCACCTTCGTTGAAAAGGCTCGTGACTTCGTTCCAATCAACAGTGATGGTTTCACCACGACGACCAAATGCTGAACCACTCTTACGCACAAAAAGACGAGAGACTTCCCAGTCGCGTGTGCGGTTCTGAACCATTGCAATATCTTCAACGGATACTTTTTCGCCGCCAATGGTCATGGCAACACGGCGGTCGAGCAATTCCGCGATGACAAGTTTTTCTTCAGCACGACGTTCGAATCGACGCAAGTTAACAGTGCCGCTGGTGACTACTGAACCTGGGTCGATTGCAGTAACACGAGTCATTGGCACAAAAATGCGGCGGCGAGGCGCCACTTCAACAACGAGACCAAGCACTGCAGGTGCACGTCCCGAAACGCGTCCGGACACAACAAAGTCACGAATCTTGCCGACCTGGTCACCAGCAGGGTCAAACACTGCGGTTCCAGCCAGTCGGGCCAGATAGATGCGGGTAGATGTTGTCGTCACATAGGCAGGTTATCGCGAAATTCCTAGTGATTTAAACCGCTGGCGTAGGCTAATTACCAAAAGGGAGCGAGATTATGGCGGTTATGCGGGCAAGGCGTACGACACTTGCAGTGCCAGGCAGTAATCTCCGTATGCTCGAAAAGGCTCGAGGCCTTGCCACCGACGCCCTTTTCTTGGATCTGGAAGATTCCGTTTCGCCCCTAGTCAAAGAGCAAGCTCGCGCCAATGTCATTGCGGCTCTATGTGAAGGTGGCTTCGGCGATCGCGTGGTGTCCGTCCGTATCAATGCCATGGATACGCAATGGTCAGCAGACGATCTCACGCAAGTTATTGAACAGGCTGGCGACAAAGTGGATTGCATCCTGGTTCCCAAGATGCAAACTGCCGCCCAATTGCAACAAGTTGACGAGCGCATCGCGCAACTGGAGGCAGCTCGTGGTCTTGCCATTGGTTCGATTGGTATCGAAGCTCAGATTGAAGATGCACTCGGGTTGGTCAATGTCGAACACATTGCCAGTGCGAGCGAACGACTCGAGTCACTCGTCTTTGGTCCCGCAGATTTCATGGCAAGCATCAACATGAAGTCGCTCGTTGTCGGACAACAGCCTGCTGGTTACACCGAGGGCGATGCGTATCACTATCCATTGATGCGCATGTTGGTTGCAGGTCGTGCGTTCGGTAAGCAAGTAATCGATGGACCATATCTTGGAATCAAAGATCTCGAGGGTTTACGAGTGGCAGCGCAACGTTCGGCGGCTCTAGGTTTCGATGGCAAATGGGTTTTGCATCCTGATCAGATTGACATCGTGAACGAAATTTTTTCGCCAGAGCAATCTGACTTTGATCATGCAGAACTGATTTTGGATGCCTACGAGTTTCACACCTCGTCGACTGGCGGTGCTCGTGGCGCGGTCATGCTTGGCGACGAAATGATTGATGAAGCATCACGCAAAATGGCATTGGTTATTTCTTCGAAGGGTCGTGCTGCTGGAATGGTTCGCACCACGTCTTTTGATCCGGAGCACTAGATGGTAGGTCCCGGCACTTTTCTCGGCAGACTCGTTAAGCGAGTGTGCCGCGTTTCGGTGTACGGTCGCTCGCACCTTGACGTTCTGGATCGACCTGGTCCGGCAATCATTGTCGTGAATCACACGACTGTCGTAGACGTCATTGTTGTTGTTGGCACGTTGCACAACATGGGGTTCACGTGCGATGGTCCCTGTGAAGAGGAGTGCACACATCGTCGACACATTCGACCTATTGGCACTTCAGACATCTGGGATTTTCCAGTCGCTCGTCAAGTGTGTACCGGAAGCAGCATCATTCCTGTCGATCAGTTTGATGGACGTGCTGCTTACCGCGCGGCTTTAGAAGCACTGAAAGCCGGCGAATGCGTACTGATTTATCCTGAGGGCGATGTGCAAATTAATGAAGAGGCCTCGCCTCGCCCGTGGCGACCTGGCGCGGCTGGACTTGCCAAGTCAGGAAATGTAACTGTTATTCCCATTGCGCATCACGACAGCCGCAAACTGGGAAGTGGTTCGGTAGGCAAGAGCATCGTGCAAGGACTCGCTGGTGTTTTCCGGGTTCCTGTTATTCGCATGCGAATCGGTA